>DASXTT010000287.1:0-5841 GCA_036505255.1 Planctomycetota bacterium
TGCCCGGGGAGCTCGACAGCGGCACCCGGCGCAGCTCCCGGCCGTCCGACGCCGCCACCACGATGAGATCGGCCGCGCGCACGTTGTCCCGGAACCCGGTGACGATCAGGCACGCGGAATCGTCGAGAGGGTCGCCCGCGAACCGCGCCGAGGGATGCGGAACCGACGCCTCGGACTTGAGCCCGAGGGCCCAGGCGGGCTCGCCGTCCGAATCGTCGAGCGCGAGGACCCGCGTCTGCAGATCGTCCCCGGCCGGCGAATTCCGCAGCTCCTCCTCGGTCAGGGCGCGCAAGGCGGAGCGTCCCCGGCCGCCCCCAAAATACTCGTGAACCAGCACGCGACCCTCGGCGGCGTGAATCGCCCGCAGGAGGAACCGGTCCCGGACGGGACGGCTGACCCATCGGACCCGGCCGTCGACGACGTCGAAGGCCGCGACGACGTCCTCCCAGGCGACGGCCAGGGTGCCGTCGCCGGTGAAGACCGCTCCCCCGATGCCGGGCCGATGGGACGCGGGCCAGGGATCCGACGTGACGTCGGCTTTCACGCTCGCCTCGCCGCGACGGAGCGCGAGCGCGAGTCGGGTCCCCGCCGGAGGGCCTTCCGTCAGGAGATCGAAGGTCTCCCCTCCGGTCTCGACCCCGTCGATCGAGAGGATGATGTCGTCCTTCTGGATCTTCGCGCGTTCCGCGGGCGACCCCGGGAGAACCCCGGTCACGCGCACGCCGCCGCGCGTCCCCCCGGCGTCCGTGAACTGGAGCCCGAGCCATCCGCCCGGGTGGGGCGCGGACCAGAGACACTTCTTCGTCCGCACGTTCCACAATTCGACCGTGGACCCGCGCGCAAAGAACTCCAGGTCCGGAGCCCACGCCGGAGGCTCGAGCCCGCCCGGCGCGAGGAGGTCGAATCCGACGGCGAGATTCTGCGGGCCCGGCGCGGGAACCGCGGGATCCCAGGTCGTGAGCGTCTTGAGCGGCCCCATCGGCGGCGCCGGAGGCCGGCGGCGGAGCGCGGCCGCCGCGGCCCGGGCCTTCTCGAGGTACTGAGCCACTGTCGGCCCCGACTCCCCCTCCCCCATCCGCGCATCCCCGGGGAAGCGCGCCTCCATCCGGCGAAGCTCCTCCGTGAGACGCTCGGCGTCGCCCGACTTCTCGAGGACCTCATTGAGCCGGACCTGGAGCGCGGGCGTCCACCGTTTCGGGGCCCGATCCCGCAGGTCGCGCATCGCGGAGGCCGCGCGCATCCACTGCGACTTCCCCGCCGCGCCTTCGGCGATCCGCCGGAACGCCTCGGCCGCCGCCGCGCTGTCGGGATAGAGGTCGGCCACGGCCTTCAGGGCCTCGGGCGATCCCTCCCCCGCTTTCGCCAGGTCCCGTTTCGCGGCGCGCTCGACCGTTTCGTAGGCGTCGGGGCCGTACTTCCCGACGAGCGCGGCGATGCGCGTCGAGGCGAATTTCCACGTCTTGACCCAGAGGGGTCCATCCTCGGGCTTCACGAATCCCTTGCGGGCGCGGCGGATGAGATCCTGGTACTCCTCGACGGCCCGCCGGGCCCACGCGCGGCTCCGGTCCGGATTCCCCTCGAGGCTCGCGGCCAGGCTCTCGCAGGCTTTCGCGAGCAGACGGCCCGCTTCGGTGGAGGTTCCCTCGTCCCACGCGAAATCGCGGGCCCGGCGGAAATGGCCGGCGGCGTCCTCGAGCTTGCCCGCGCCGGAGGCTTCAGCGCCCCGCTTGAGGAAGATCCCGTGCAGCTCGGTGCGCACCTGGCGTGCCTTGTCCGTCCACACGGGATCGCCCACGGCGGCGTCGAGGAACGCCAGGTACCAGTCGGCGGCGTCCGACCAGCGGTCGTTCGCCTTCATCAGGTCGCCGTAGTCGAGGAGCGAGGAGGGGTTGGGCGGGCTCTGCCGGAGCCGTCGCAGGTACTCCGCCTTCACGACTTCGGAATCGGTGAGGATGCTGAGGCGGGTCGGGGAGGCGTAGATCAGGTAATTGCCCCCCCGGATGATGTTGCCTCCCTCCCCGAGCGACCACCAGAGGTTGGCGTCGAACGATTTCCAGGACTTGACCCCGTAGAAAATGCACAGGCCGCCCTTCTGATCGGAAATGGAAGGAAGGTAGAGCGTCTCGCCGTCGATGCACCCGCGGCCCGTGCCGCTGACGTTGGTCAAGGCCAGGCCGTAGGCGTCGGGGACCTGGTCCAGCTTGTTCAGGTCCAGGATGCAGGAATCCTGGCCCGCCCCGCCGAGGACCAGGAAGTTCTCCATGATCCCCACGAGGCGGAGGAAGGAGCGCCATTCCCGCGGCCCGGAGGAGACCGTGTTGCACGTGGGGGTGGGGCGGAGTTCCCCGGTGGCGAAATCGGCGACGAGCAGTTCGGGCCGGTCCTGGGGGAGCGCGAAGATCTGGCCGCGGTAGAAGACGAGCGGGCTCGCCGGGCGGCCGAACGTGGGCCGCTCCCCGGTGCGATTGTCCTGCTGGACCGCGCGGGGATACTTGGTCAGCCACAGGACCTGGCCGGTGACCGCGTCCAGGCCCGCCAGCACCCCGAGATTCGTGTGGGCCACGAGCACGCCGCGATCCTCTTCGAGGACCGTCAGGCGGCTGACGAAATTCATGGACCCCGCCATCATCCAGTTCCGGGAGGCGGCCACGGAGGCGAGGAAGCGCTCCCAGATCGGGGTCCCCGTGCGACGGTCGAGGCAGAGCACCCGGCCCTCCTCCTCCGTCATGGGGGAGGTCCCGATGCCGATGTAAACGCGGTCTCCCCGGACGAGAGGCGGCCCGGAGAAGGTGAAATTGCGATCCCAGAACTCGAGGCGGCGGACCTGGGCGCCCGATTCGCCGTAGTCGGTGTCCCACTCCACCTGCTGGGTCCGCAGGTTGACGCACACGAGGCGGGCCGTCCCGTACAGCATGTCGGGGAAACCCATGATGCCGGGGCCGGGCGGGTCGCGGGGCCGCTTCTCGGAGTACATCGTGGCGAAGGCGTGCTCCCCGTCGATGGTCACGCCGATGTAGGGGCGCGTCCAGGCGACGGTGCCTCCGTAGGGATTCTGGGGCGCCGGCGGCCGGGGAGCGCCCTCGCCGGTCGAAGGGAAGGTGAAGTAGATCCCCTCGGCCGGCCGCGCGGAGGTGGCCCGCGCGGGATCGACCGCGACCAACCGCGATCCGTTCGTAAAGACCACCATCTCGAGGTCCCCCACCCTCCCGTAGGCGGGCAGGAAGGAGAAGTCCGGCTGGAAAACGGCCGCTCCGCCGCGCCGCTGCGGGGGATCGGGCTTGGTCTCCGCACCGAGGTCGTAGCTCCACCGCCGGATTTCGCTGCGGACGGCGATGAGGCGGGGTTCCGTGATCCACCCGCGCTCGCTGATCGAGGGTTCCCGGGCCGGGACTCCGGCCGGGGCCCGCCGGACCTCCGCGCGCAGGCCGTCCAGGAATCCCTGTAGACTGACGGACCCGCTTCCGACGATCACCTCGCCTTCGATCCCCTTTTCGCGCGTGAACCGCCGTACCTGGTCGAGGATCGACTCGTGCCCCCACGCCGCGGCGGCGCGGGCGAGCCGCGCGGCGGTGACGGCGCGCGGGATCTCGCTGTCGGGGTAGTGGAAAAGCAGGCGGCTCCAGCAGTGGACCGCCGAGGGAAGGCGGCCCTCCTCCAGGTGGAGGTTCGCCAGGAGGTCGAGGGCGTCGTCCGTGCGGCTCGAGTAGAACCAGGTATCGACGATGCGCTCGAGGCCCTCGCGGTCGTTCCCGGCCCGCGCGCGGTCGAACTCCCGCTTGGCCGCGCCGTCGTACTGCCCCCGGTAGTAGCGGAGGGCCTCGGGGGGCAAGTCGGCGAAGCGGCGGTTCAGGTATTCGACGAGGCCGATGAATCGGGTCGCCGACCCGGGGATGCGGACGAGCTTGTGCGCCTTTCGGGCCTGGCCGGCCTGGGCGTGGAGGTCGAAGAGGGACTTCCATTCGCCCGAGGCGCGGAAGCGCTCGATCTTGTCGAGGAAGTCCTTCTTTTCCTCGTCGACGAAGACCGGGTCGTCCTCCTGCTGGAAGGGGGCCGCGCCGGGAAGGGTCGCGGCGAAAAGAAGAAACGCGGCGGCGAGGAGGCGCTGACTGGCGTTCACGGCGGTCCCCCGAGAACCGGGCCCGGCGGCCTCACCTGATACGGCGCGCCGGATGTCCTATTAGACGAAGCGCGCGTGTCGCATCGACGTGGAATCCGTCCATTGAAACGCGTCCACGCGGATGCGACACGAGTCCGGAGTCCTGCGTCCTTGGTCCTGAGTTCGTCCTGAGTCCGACGTCCGAGGTCGGTCCAAGGCCCCCGCAGGCATGACAGTGGACCCGGGACCTTGGACAGGCATTGGACTCAGGACCCAGGACCCTTGGCCAATCGCCGGCTTATTTGAACTGCCTGAGGAGATCGAGCAGGCGCCGGATCTCCTCGTGGACCGGCTTCGACTGCGAGATCACGAGCAGGCCGTTGACCTGGGAAACGGAGGTCGCGCCGGCGTCCTCCCAGCTCTTGTCCCCGGTGTTCGTCTTGATGAGGTCGGCGAGGAAATCCTCGGTGATGGCCGACTTGGGCTCCTCTTCGATGGTGAAGGAGGCGCCCGCGAGGGCCGCGCCGGCGCCGCCGGGGGCGACCAGCTCGACGCGCGGGCCGGGGAAATCGCGGATCCGGAAGAGGAGGTCGCGGACGTCGTAGACGCGCGTCACGGTCATGCCCCCGAGCCTGGCTTTCGAGGTGATCAGGAGCACCCCGTCCCGGTAGACACAACCGAGGTCCCGCGGGTTCAAGACGAGCTTGAGGGCCGTCTTCAGGGAGACGTCCTTCAACTTGATGGTCACCCGGGCCGGCTCCTCTCCGGCCTTGGCGACCTCGGCGTCGAGGTGGAAGTTGAGCCCGCTGTATTCCTGGAAGTAGGCGATCACGTCCTCCAGCTTGGCGTTCTGGAAGTCGAGCGTGATCCTCATCGACGCGAGCCGGTCCTTGACCTTGCGGATCTCCTGGGAGGCTCCGGAGTCCTCCTGGGCGGAGGCGGAGCCGCAGAGCGCGAGCAATCCAGCGAGCGCGAAGGCGGATTTCACTTTTCCCTCCCGAGCGATTTCATCTTAACCGTGTCTCGTCGCGTGTTCAACGCCATGGCGATCGCCGCAGGGGCGGAGTTCCCAGATCCCAGTTCCCAGATCCCAGTACCCGAAGCTTCGAGTTCCAAGCCGGAGTCCGAGGGACTTCATTTCGGCTCGCAGCTCGAAGCTTCTGAAACTGGGCGCTGGGATCTGGTATCTGGGAGCCGCAAGCGCACCTATTTGTATTGCCTCAAGAGATCGAGCAGATGCCTCACTTCTTCGTGGATTGCTTTCGACTGCGCCACCACCAGCAGGCCGGTCTTCGTCAGGTCGATGGAGGTGGCGGAGCTGTCGTCCCAGCTCCGATCGCCGGTGCTCGTCTTGATGAGATCCATGAGGAAGTCTTCGTGGATGATCGACTTGGGCTCATCCTGCCCGAAGTCGATTACAACGCCCGGCTTCTTCGGATCGAGATCGAGCTTCGGGCCGGGGAAATCCTCGAGCTTGAAGAGGAGATCCCGCACGTCGTAGACGCGCGTCACGGTGAAGCTCGCCACCTTGGATTTCGGGGCCACGAGGAGAACGCCGTCCCGGTAGACGCACACAAGGTCCCGGGGATTGAGGACGAGTTTCAGCGCCGTCTTCAAGGTGACGTCGCGCACCTTGAGGGTCACCCGGGCCGGCTCCTGCCCTGAATTTGCGACCCCGGCGTCGAGGTGGAAATTCAAGCCGCTGTACTCCTGGAAATAGGCGATCACGTCCTCCAGCTTGGCGT
>DASXTT010000288.1:0-12206 GCA_036505255.1 Planctomycetota bacterium
GATTCCGTTCCGGAGGCGGAGCTGGAAATTGCACGGCCCGAAGGGCTGGAGCATATCCGCCACCTTCCGGACATGCGCTTCGATCACCGCATCGCGGACCACGAAGGCCTTGTGCGTGTCCCCGTCCCGCAACGTCCGCCTCATCACCATGACACCGAAGCATTGCCCGTCGAAGGTGATGGTCCCGCACGTGTATTCGTCCCCCTCGATGTATTCCTGCGCCACGTAGTTGGTGTGGTCGATCATGCCCAGCCGGTACCGCAGCTCCTCCTCGTCGGGGATGATGAAGAGGCCCTGGGATCGGGATCCCCCCTTCCGCGGCTTGAGGACGAGGGGAAACCCGAACTCCCGGAAGTAACCGTCCGAGAGATCCGAGGTGCGCGGCGCCGGCAGTCCCTGCGATTGCAGGAAGCGGATCGTTTCCAGCTTGTCGTCGGCCAAATCTACCACGGCCGGGGGGCTCACGATCGGGATGACTCCCGCCTTGCGAAACCGCGCGGCGGCCCGGGCGATGATCGGCAGCTCCATGTCCAGCCCGAGGAAAAGATAGCGCACGTTTTCGGCGGAGCAGAGCTCCAGGAGCCGGTCGACGAAGGCGGGATCCTTCGATTTGGGCACGAGGTACCCCTTCGGAACGGCGTAGAGGCCGGCCGCCGTTGCGCTCGCATCCACTCCGACCAACCGGTGGGGGGTGTCCACGAGGCACTTGATGATGCCTTGGCCGACGATCCCTCCCACCCCCGTCACCAGAACGGAGCCCACTTGGGGCGCGGGCCTGTCCAGGGATGCCACCGCGACGACCGACGAGCCGATGGCGGTTCCCGCGCCCTCTTGGTTCATGTTCATGTCCCTTTCCTTAGGGTTTCGACCCTCGAGTTTCGTTCGGAAAGCCTGGAGGCTTCATATCTCTCCGGCCCCGCCATATCCGCGGGGGCTCTCAATTCGTCCGTCCCGGCTTGATGAGGCCCGCTCTCCGCCTCGAGACCTCCAGGCCCCGGGGCGCCGATGCTTCGCCCGGGTCGCCGGAAAGCTTCGAGGCGATGGATGGTCCGCGGAAGCCTCTGCACGGAGATCCTCTTGGATCGGAAAGACTTCAAGGAACCGCGTCGCGGGGGTGGTTCGCCGCCGATCCGGATCCGGAGCCGCCACGCCGCGAGCGCCGGATACGGCCGCCCCCACAGATATCATCAACGCGGCGGGCGAATCGTTACCGGGTTTCAGAGGGATCTGAAACGACGGCCACCGAGGGGCCGGGGAGGCGCTGGGTCGTTTCGCGGACGCGATCCAGGCCCAGCTGTTCCGGAGTCAGGCGGTGCGCTTCGCAAAATGCGGCGATCTTGCGCTCCATGACGGCCCGGCGCGGTCCCCGGATGCGCAGCGCCTTCCGGAGATGATGCCCGCACTCCTGGAGATGACCGAGGGCGTGGTGCGCTTGACCCAGGAGGAGGTGGGCCTCCCAGGTCAGGTTTCGGGCGTCCACAGCCTTGGCATGAAGAATCGCCTCTTCCAGGTGACGGATGGCCAGGGAGACTTCCTTCCGCCCCAGGTAGGACTCCCCCAGAACCAGATGGACCTCGGCCAGGAGGCTGGGATCCTGTCCCGCCTTTCCAAGCGCCGCGTCCAGGAGAATCATGGCCTTTCCCGGATTCACCCGCGCGCTCATGTGAAGTCGCGCCAGGCCAACCCGGCTGCGGACCCCCTGGGCGAGGTCGTTCGATCGATCGGCGAAGTTGATCGAATCCTCGAGGGCCGCCAGTCCGTCCAGGTAATCCGCCGGATCTCCGGTTCCGGCGCAGGCGATGCCGTAGCCGCAGTACGCCGAAGCCACGAGGTCGTCGTGCTTGTGGATCCGCGCGAGGCCGATCGCCTTGGCCAGGGTCTCCTTCCCGGCGGTGGGATCTTCCTGCTGGGTGAGCGCCGTCCCCTTGGCCATCAGGAGCTGGATGTACTGGCGCTGGAGAACCTCCAGCGCCGTCTCGATGACCGGCTCCGCCCGCGTCACGGCCCGGATGGTCGTCTGGCTGTCTCCGTGGCGCTCGGAAATCTTGGCCTTGCCGAGAAGCAGGTCGAAGAGGTCGAGTTTCTCCTCGATCCCCAGCCGACCCACGCTTTCCCTCTGAAGGATCCTCTCGTGAAGCCGCCGCTCCGCGAGTTCATAGGTCCGCAGGGTGTTCGGCACCGTGGCCAGCGAGACCGTCCGTGTCAGGTCGCCGGCCTCCCTCATGAGAATCAGCTCCTTCCGGCCCTCGAGGTACTTTTCGAGCTCCTGCCACATGGCCCGGCACGTCGGGTACCGGTCTTCGGGCTTGCGGGCCAGCGCTTTCATGCAGATGGCGCTGAGGGCCGGGTCGACGGGATCGAGTATGGCTTCCGTCGACCTGCGGCGGCGGTCCACGATCCGTTCGGGCGAGATGAGCACGTCGTTCAGCACCTGCATCCTGAACTTCGTGCGGGTGGCGAGGGTCGACGGTTCCTCGTCCTCGTGCCAGTGCGGAATTGGAAAAGCCTCCAGCCGGCGGCCCGACTGGCGCCGCTCCCTGGCGGCGCGTCGCGGTTTCGGAGGGGTCGGAGGCTGGCCGGCCACCGGAGGAATCTCGAAATCGCCCTCCGCCTGATCTTCCGGAAGATACAGGGGGCGCTGACCCGTGAGAATGGTGTACAGGATCGCGCCCACGCCGAAGATGTCGCTCCGCACGTCGACGGTGGAGGGTTTGTCGATCTGCTCCGGAGCCATGTAGAAGAGCGTCCCGACCTCGGCCGGCCCCGTGAGTCCATCCGCCTTCGAGGCGTGCGCGCCGTTCGACCCCGGGGGCTTTCCCGGGGCGGGATCCTCTTCCTCGTGGAGGTACTTGGCCAGGCCGAGATCCACGATGTAGAGCTCGCCGTAGGGCCCCATGACGATGTTGGCCGGCTTGAGGTCCCGATGAATGATCCCTCGTTGGTGGGCGCTCTCCAAGGCGAGGCAGATCTGCTGGACGAGCGACAGAAGGCGCGGAAGCGTCGCCTCCGCGCGGAGCTTCTCACCCGCCTCGTCCGAACGGATGCGCCGCCGGATGAGCGCCGCCAGGGTTTCCCCGCGCAGGAGCGGCATCGTGTAGAAGGGCCACAGGCCGTCCTTGCTCGAGAGGTATCCCATGGAGAGGATGCGGACAAAATTCGGGTGATCGAGATCCGCGGTGATCTCCCGCTCGCGCACGAACCGCTCGAGGGAACCCTGGTCGAGGGTGTTCAGCACCTTGAGGGCGACGTGCCGCTTGAGCTGGACATCGAACGCCAGGTAGACGGTCCCCATCCCGCCGACACCGATGCGTTCCTTGACGACATATTGATTGACCGCCTGGAAGTGCGTCTTCGAATGACGGAAATCCATCATACACCCCTGTGCCGGCCCCGGCCCGCTTCCGGCGTTTCGGCCCGGCCGCGGACGGCCCGTACTCTCCCCGGATCCACCCCGGAGCGCCTCGACCCTAGGAAAGCAGGCCGACGAACTCCGAGAGCTCGGCGTCCAGATCAGCCTCCGTCCCCACCGCCTCGGCGATCCGGGCGGTCAGGATCCGGCGCAGTTTCCCGCGCAATCGATGCACGGCCACCTTGGCGGCCACCGTCGACATACCCGTCTTCTCGGAAATCTGTTCGTAGCAGGCGCCGTCCTGGAAGAGCTGAAACGCCTTGAGATGGCGGGGGGGCCCCTCCAGGTCTTCGAGGGCCTGGTCCAGCAGGCTGCGCGCCCACGCGCGGTTGACCGACTTGTCGGGAGGGAGTTCTTCGGAGGCGAATCTCGGGGAGTATTCGGCGATGGCCGTCGAAGTTCCCAGGCTGACGGGCCGGACGCCTCCGCCGCGCTTGAGGCGCGCCGCCGACTTCATCCAGTTCTTGATGAAGTTCCCGAGGGCCGTCAGGATGAAGGTCCGAAAGCGCCCCAGCTTGGGATCCGCCTTGAAGAACGTGCCGTGCGCGACCACGTTCGCCAGGAAGCTCTGCACGATGTCCTTGCTGGTCTCGACGTCGAAACGGTGCTGGCGCACGAAGAAGTACAGCGGCTTCCAGTAGCGCCGGGCCAGCAGATCGATCGATTGCAGGTCATCCGCGGGAAGGAGCAGCTCCCAATCGGTCTGGGGAAACTGCCTCTGATTTCCGAACACCGCCGTCTCGCCTTGCATTCTCTCCACCCCCACCGGATCGTGTTTCAAAAGTGAACTCGAACTGTCGGTCTCACCCCTGGGCCTGGGTCTGGGCGCGTGCCTCGGAAGGTGGGAACAAAAAACCCACGCGGGAGATGCGCTTCTAAGGTGGAGGGCTCGACGAAGACGCCGCCGCCTCCAGGCTCGGTTTCAATGATAGACGCGCCCTGGACGGCGTTCCTTGCGGGAATTCCGGCGCCCCGGGCCCGCCCCGGCGGGCCGTTCCGGAATCGCCGTTGCGGTCGTACCGTGCCCCCACACCCGGACTGCCGCATGCACCACCCACCCTGGACCAACCTGTGTACAACGCATTCCGCGATCGGTTACGTCCCTTTTCGCTCAAATTCAAGATTGTTCCGGGATCGCCGCATTTCCCATCGACCCTTCGGAGCCCTTGAATCCGCGGTGAAGGCGCCGATGGTAACCGCAGGGCCGGGGCGTTGTACATAGTGATTGGATAAGGTTTCGTTATCGATTCTCATCACCCGGGGGTTGGGACCGTGCCGATGGGTCGCGTTTCGGAACGGACCGACGGGGCGCATCGTCCCCGCGAGGCCCGCTCCCCGGGGCCCGCGAGCCGTCGATCCCGGCTGTGGGCGGTGGTCATCCTCGTCTCCTTTCCCTCCTCGGTGCGTGCGCAGGATGCGGACGTGAACCCGATCCCCGATCCAGAACCCGCCCTCGACGGCCCGCACGATCCCTTCGGCTTGGGGCTCAAGAGACTCGCCTATTCGGTCGGACTGAAGATCGCCGAAGTGTTCGACGACAATGTCCTCCTGGATCCGGACCGGAAAACTCCGGATTACATCACCCTCTTCCTCCTCTCGGCGAGGCTGCGCTATGAGTACGCGGCCGGCGCCGCGCAGGTAACCTATCGCGCCCGGGAGCGGTTGTTCGCCCGGCACGACGAGTTCAACGGCCTGGAGCATTTCCTGACAGCGACCGGGACCCTCGATTCACGGCCCGTCCGCTTCGAGGCCGGCCTCGAATGGAGGGACCTCAAGGACCCCTTCGACGTGCTTCAGTTCACCGGCCATCTCGACAGTCGATTCGATCGCGAATACCTCAAGGCGATCGCCGACTTCAGCCGGTTCGATGTCGAAGTCACCGCGGGACTCGCCCATTTCGCGATCGACGACGAGATCCTGAACCGGGGCGATTACCGGCGGTGGGAGTTCACCGTCACCGGTCTCGCGAACGCCTGGCCGCAGGTCGCGCTCCTGGCGGAGTTCGGAATCCAGGGAACCGATTACTCCGGAGCCGAGTTCAGCGACTTCACCTTCATGCGGCTCTCGGCCGGCGCGCGGGGCGCGTTGACCCCGAAGACGCGGACCGAGGCGCGCGTCGGAGTCGGCCGAGCCGACCCCGAAAGCGGCGGCCTTTTCCCGGTCGAGGAGGTCACCGAGGTGGTGGCGGAGGCTTCGGTGGCCTGGGACATCGATGAAAGGCAGGGGCTGAAGGTGGAGCTCCGGCGCGAGCCGATCGAATCGGTGGTGACGGGCCTCGCCGTCGCGGAAGGACTGCGCGTCGGATACCGCCACGCCTTCGCGGAGCGCTGGACGGTGCAGGCCCTGGTGTCGTGGGACCGCCAGCGGGAGTCCGACGGAACCGGGACCCGGCGCGGGCTTCAGGCTCGAGCGGGGGCGCGATGGGCTTCCCGGGGTTCCGTCTTCGCCGACCTGGGCTTCCTGGTCCGGACCCGGCAGAGCGACGATCCCGCCCTGGAATACGAGAATTTCCGGTTCAGCGTTGGCGTGGGGGTGCAATGGTGAAACGCGTGATGCCTTGGATCTGTCTGCTGACGGCTTCCTGCGGCGGTCTGGCCGGGCGTGCCCCGACCCGCGAGGAGTTCGACCCCGCCGGCAAGGGGGCACGGCCGCCCGAGGAATCGTCGCCCCTTGAAAACAAGCAGGCCGAGGGAATCCTGGACCGGTACGAAAAGCGGTACGTCGACGGATATCCCATCCAGGCCGGCGATGAACTGCGGTTCACCGTGCTGGGCCAGGCCGAACTTTCATTCGAAGCGAGAATCCCCGCCGACGGCTTCATCCCGTATCCCATGATCGGCCGGGTGGAGGTCGCGGGCCGCCTCCCGGAGGAGGTCCGCCGCGACATCAAGGCCCGGCTCGAAAAGGACTATCTCGTCTCCGCGGACGTGACGGTTCTCGTGAAGGAGTACTCGAAAAAGGTCGTGTATGTGCTCGGGGCGGTGGCGAAGCCCCTGGTCTGCGACGTGCCGGGCGGCCGCTTCGTGACGCTCCTGCAGGCCATCACCCAGGCGGGGGGATTCTCCGAGGACGCCGCAAAACATGGCCTTGTGATATTCCGGATTCGCGACGTCGGAACGGCGGCGCGGGTGGCCATCCCGTTCAGCGCGGCGGCGCTCCAGGAGGGCCGGGGGCGGGACCCCGTCCTGATGCCCGACGACATCGTCCTCGTGCCCGCGAGGGAGAAGGTGTACGTGCTCGGGGAGGTCGGACACCCGGGTGCCTTCGTCGCGGACGCGGATCACGGCCTGACGGCGAGCCAGGCGATTGCGCTGGCGGGGGGGTTCACGCGCATCGCCAACGACGCCAACGTCCGCCTCCTGCGGCGCGGCAAGGCGGGGGCGCGTCGGACGTACGTTCTCAACCTGGTGCGGGTGGTGTCGGGCCGCGCGGAGGAGGACGTTCCCCTGCAGCCGGGGGACATACTCTTCGTGCCCGTGGCGGTGTTCTGATGTCCCGGGGCGGACCTTAGCCGGCCTTCCGCCGCCTCCGCGCGCGCAGGAAGCCTATGGCGAGCATGATCGGGATCACCTCAATGCCGAGGAGGCCGCAGGACGATCTCGCCTCCTCGCCCGTTCCCGAGACCGTGGGGGAGGGAAGAGGGGCCGGCGGATTCGCCGGGGGAACAGAGGCCGCGGGAAGCGCGGCGGCCACCGCGTCGATCCACGTCTGAGTCGCTCCTCCCGCGCTTTCCGGCGCCAGGAAGGTCATGGTCTCGGTGTAGAACCACACGTAGCGGTCCGACTGCTGAAGGGCGTTCGCGAGGGTCGTGGTCAGCGAGGACGGGCTCACGGTCCGGCCTCCTGACGGCTGATCGTAGACGCCGAACCCGATCGAAATGGAATCGGACCAGGTCGCCCGGAGCGCGGGGGGCAGGAACGCGCAATTGACGGCGCTCGAGGCCATGTCGTACCGGCGCCAGTTGTAGCTGTCCTGGAACTCCGACGCGCTGCGGAGCCAGTAGAGTTCCCCCCCGTCCACGTTCGTGGCCTGGCTTCCCTTCCCTTCCTGGAAGCCGGCGAAGAAAGGCCCCATGAGCGCGTTGTAATCCACCACCGACGGGAACCCCAGCTGCCAGGGCGCGGCCGGCTCGGAGATATAGGGGCCGTGGAGGGTGAGCACCACGATGTCGGGAAATTGCGCCACCATGGCCTCCATGACCTGCTTTCCCCGCAGCCTTGCCTGGGACTGGTAATCGGCGAGCGGGGTCAGCGGATAGCTGACGCCCAGGGGGTAGGCCGCCCAGGGTGAGAAATACTCCTCGTTGTCGAAGAAGATCCCCTTGATCCCCGCGTCCTTCAGGGCGTGGGCCAGGTTGGCGAAGTTCTGTATCGGGACGGACCAGTCGTCGAAGAAATCCGGGGGCGAGTTCCCGACGACGTAGGCGAAGTTCTCGAGAAGGTGCGTGAAGGCGAGGTTCCGGATCGGGTCGAGAACCGAGGAAATGGACGCGTAGGAAAGGGCCGAATTCGTCATGACGCCGGTGGTGGCGTTGATCGACATGGAGGGGTTGCGGAGGTAGACCACCATGCCGTTGAAGGGCTGGCTCTCGAGGAAGTCCTGGTTGGAGGCGATGTAGGACGGGGTCGGGATGGTGTTACCGTACCAGCCGGCGTAGATCAGGGCCTTCTCCGGGGTGGCCGGGGCGGGGGAGGCGGTGGCCAGGAGATTCCCCTTCGCGACAAGAAACAGGGCGCCGGCCATGAAGACCAGGGCCGGGGCGAGGGGGCGCCACGGACGACGGGCGGGGAGCGGCTCGCGCATGCGGGACTCCTTTCTGAGGATCAGGAAAGGATGCCGGCTCTCGGCCGGGCCCGGGGGCGCCGTCCGGCGCCGGTCAGGGATTTCTTCCCGGGGTGACCCAACCCGCCGGTGGGCGGGAGGCGCCGCGTCGGTGACTACAATCCTAATGGGTAACATACATATTATATGGTATCGCCGGAGCGGAAGCAAACCGAATCCGGGAAGTTCCCGAAATGGGCCCCGCCCCCCTCCGGGAAGGGTCGAAGGCCACCGGGGAAGATCAGAGTCGGACCGGGGAGCTCAGGGAAGGAGTCCGCGGGGTGCGGATCCTCAAGGGTGGAAAACGGGACGTTCAGGGCCCGGCAGGGCCTCTCACTTCCACTTCCGGATGGTGATCGCGGTCCCGTTCCTCGGCCCGGAATTGATCTCGAACTCGTCCATGGTCCGGCGCGTGGTGGAGAGCCTCAGGAGCAGGTCCCCGGCGCTCGAGGGGGGGCGCTTGAGCTCCAGGAGGATGTTCGGGCCGGCCGGTCCCTTGTCGCGGGCTACGGCCTGAATCCCCACCCGGTCATCCCCCCGGCCCCGGATCGAGGAGAGAAGAATCTCTCCCCCCTGCGCGCGCTCGAGAAGGTTCCGCGAAAGGTCGGAAACGGCGGTGGCGATGGAGATCTGGTCCGTGGCCGAGAACCCCAGGCGGGCCGCCAGCTCTCGTCCGCGCCGACGGGCGGTCACGATATCGCGCTCCGATTCGATCGCGATGGTCAGTTCATCAGCCATGGGGCCCGCGTCTCTCCGAGTGGCCAACCGGGAAGCGACGGCCTCCTTCAAATTCAAGTTCGCACGGGTATCGGTCCCGATCAGGCCGGACGGAGGCGGGGCGTCGGCCGCATCAAGCTGAGTTTCCATGGCGCGCGTTTCCAGTCCAGGACTGCAGGATTGCAGAGCATAGCTTCGATTTTCAAACCTGTGAATCCCTTGGCGCGAAGTTTTTGATCCGTCGACCCCAAGGGCACGTCAATCGCAGGCGCCCCGTGACCCGCCTCCGTTGCATCCCGGGTGTCAACCCACGGGGGGGCGTCGGACGGATCATGAAACCACCTGAGAACGAACACCGCGCCGAGGTCGGAAGTTGCGGCCAAAGCGATCGGGCCGAAAGCGGCGGGCGAGGTGCCATGGATCGCCGGCGCTTCGACGCCAACCCTCCTCGCCCTGGCCTCAATCAGAGGTGTCGGGCAACGAAGGTCTGATGGCAATCGACCCGCAGCCAAACACCTCGGTGTGAATACTTGCGGAAGGGCCAATCACCCCGTCATCGTCGCCACCCTTCGCTCCATTCCTGCCATTGAGTTTCTGTCTGGGCTACGGGTGGCTTCGCCTTCTGTTATCCGGAGGCTCGTCTCCCTTCGTTCTGTTCCCGCCGGTGAGATTCTGCCGGAGCTTCGGGCGAATTCGCCGCGGAATCACCGGAAGAATCCGCAATCCGTCCCCGTAGCGGAACGAATCGGGTACTTTCGTCCGGTCGAAGCGCACGGTGAAACGGCCGTCCTTCGTCACGTCGACGCTCTCGATCGCCTTCCGCGGAGAGCGATGGATTTCGAGGAGGCCTCCGATGGGTATTGCGCATCGGGAACGACACCGCGCCGGACGGATCGGTTGGCTGCGCGCGGCCGTCCTCGGCGCCAATGACGGCATCGTTTCAACTTCGAGCCTGGTGCTGGGAGTCGCCGCGTCGCAGGCGGCTCATGCCAGCGTACTTGTGGCGGGAGCGGCCGGCCTTGTCGCGGGCGCGATGTCGATGGCGGCCGGGGAGTACGTGTCGGTGCGCTCGCAAGCGGACACGGAAAGAGCCGATCTGGACCGGGAACGCGGGGAACTCGCGACCGATCCGGCCGGTGAGCAGAACGAGCTGGCCGCCATCTACGTGGCGCGCGGCGTGGAGGGCGCCCTGGCGCGACAAGTCGCCGAGCAACTCATGGCCCACGACGCGATCGGCGCCCATGCCCGCGACGAACTGGGATTGTCCGAGACTCTGGGCCCGCGTCCGCTCCAAGCCGCGCTGGCGTCCGCGGGAAGCTTTGCGGTGGGGGCCGCGCTGCCTTTGACGGCCGCGGCCCTGTGTTCGAGGGGAGTCCTGATCCCCCTTGTCTCGGGAACCTCGCTGGTTTTCCTCGCGCTCCTGGGCGGTTTGGCGGCCGGCGCGGGTGGCGCCCGGGTGAAGCTGGGGGCTTGGCGAGTCACCTTCTGGGGAGCGCTGGCCATGGCGCTGACGGCCGGGGTCGGGGCGCTGTTCGGAACAACGGCATGAGCGGATGCGGAAAGGGCATCCACGTATCCAAGGGCCACAGAGATTGAGGGCGCCGAGCCTGAACGTGATGGTGACGATGCAAAGCTCCAATCGCGCCAAGGTGGGGAGAATTCCGCCGCCAAGCGGGATAATCCACATTCGCCCAGACGGGGCGTCGATCCATCCTCGGAAACAGGCGGTCCCTCCGTGGTCCCGGATTTGCTCCCTCTCCCTGCGCCATGATCACGCCTCAGGAGCCGCCCGCCTCCGCGTTCCCCTTCGAACCCTATCGAATCAAGATGGTTGAAGCGATCCGCCCGACCACGCGAGAGGAGCGGGAGTGCGTCCTTGAGGAGGCGCGCTTCAACCTCTTCAAAGTCCCGTCGGAGTTCGTCACGATCGACCTTCTGACCGACAGCGGCACGGCGGCCATGAGCGATAACCAGTGGTCGGCGATGATGAGGGGGGACGAAGCCTATGCCGGCAGCCGGAGCTTCAAGCGCTTCGAGCGGGCGGTCCGCGCCCTGACGGGATACGCGAACGTCATGCCCACCCACCAGGGACGGGCGGCCGAGCACCTCCTCTTCGGCCTCCTGGCGAAGGCGGGTGATACGGTCCCGAACAACTGCCATTTCGACACGACGCGCGCCAACCTCGAGAACCTCGGCGTGATCGCCGTGGATTGCGTGGGCGACTGCGCCTACGAACCCGACCGGGCGTGTCCGTTCAAGGGGAACATGGACCTCGGCCGCCTCGAGCGGGCGCTGGACGGGGGGCGCGTCCCCTTCGTCCTGATCACCGTCACCAATAATTCCGGCGGGGGGCAGCCCGTCTCCCTCCGCAATCTCCGGGCGGTGTCCGCGCTGCTGAGGAGCCGGGGGATCCCGTTCTTCATCGACGCGTGCCGGTTCGCCGAAAATGCCTGGTTCATCCGGGAGCGCGAGCACCCCGACCGGTCGGTCCGTGACCTCGTCTTCGAGATGTTCTCCCTTGCCGACGGGTGCCTGATGAGCGCCAAGAAGGACGGCCTCGTCAACATCGGCGGCTTCTTCGCCTGCAACGATCCCGACCTGGCCGAGCGGTTCAAGCAGAAGATGGTGCTCACGGAAGGCTTCCCCGATTACGGCGGCCTGGCGGGACGCGACCTGGAGGCGATCGCGGTGGGCCTCCACGAGGCGGTTGAGGAATCCTTCCTCGCGCATCGCGTCGGCCAGGTGCGCCATCTGGCGGAGCGCCTCCACGGCCAGGGGATCCCGATCGTGCGCCCGCCCGGGGGGCACGCGGTCTTCATCGACGCGAAGAAATTCCTTCCGCACATCCCCGCCTCCGAATTCCCGGGTCAGGCGCTGGCGTGCGCCCTCTACCTGGAAGGAGGGATCCGCTCCTGCGAGATCGGGAGCCTGATGTTCTCCCGAAAGGGCGAGTCTCCCCGGCTGGAACTGGTGCGGCTGGCGATTCCCAGCCGGGTGTACACGACAAGCCACCTCGATTTCGTCGCGGAGTGCGCCGCTCGAGTGTTCAACCGCCGGAACGACCTGGACGGCCTGCGCCTGACGAACGATCCCCCCTATCTCCGCCATTTCACCGCCGAGCTGGCCGCCGTCCGCTGACGTAGGAATGGACCGAGCGTCCTCCCCGTGAAGTGGGGCTCCGACGGTCGGTGAAAATCCGGTGATTCGGAATGGGGGAGAGACGGTCTATCCCTGCCTCATGGAACTGGGCGCGGAGGGC
>DASXTT010000289.1:0-17002 GCA_036505255.1 Planctomycetota bacterium
ATCCGGAGCTCGTGGGCGAGCTCCGATCCCAGCTCGTCGCCGCGGCGGGAGATGACCTCCTCCTGCTCCTTGCGGATCTTGTCGAGGAAGGCGGCCACCTCGGCCTTCCGCGTCTCCAGCTCGGCGGCGATCTTGTCCGTCCGCTCCGTCAGCTCCTGCCCGTGCTTGACGTAGATCTCGGCGCGGCTGACGAGCTCGCGCCACCCCTTGATCTTCGAGCTGACGTGGCCCACGAAGAAGATCATCACGATGAGGAAGATGAAAATCGCGACCGCCATGGAAACCGCCATGACGCGGACGTCATTCCTGGCCCCGGTCACCTTCGCCTCGACCGCGGCCATGTCGATGGAGAGCCGGTTGTCGACTCGCGTATCGACCTGCCGCAGGATTTCATCGGAGGTGACCGCCAGCTCGGGAAAGCGCGTCCGTCCCTCCTTCGCCCACCACGCCTCCCACGACTCGACGTCCTTCAGGTCGGCGATCCGGGTGATTTTCACGAGGGCTTCCTGCGCGGCCGCCTGCACCCGCGGTTCGGTGTCCCGGAGACGGCCGATGAGTTTCCGCACCGCCGCCGTGTTGCGCTCCTGGCCGGCCAGGCAGACGGCGTGGTACCGGATCTCCGGATCCATGTTCTCCAGGCGCTGAAGATCGGCGCTCTGGAATCCGAGCGCCAGGACCACCGCGATCAACGTGGCCATAGTCCCCCGATTCTAAACCAAAGCGGATCGGCGGCGCCGATTTTTTATCGGACCGATTGGCGCGGGACGAGGTTCGGCTCCACGAGGATCCCGTACTCGCTCAGAAGCGTCCCCGCGGCGCGGCGGTACCCCGCCCACGCGGCGGCGTAGTCCACCCGCGAGCGCACCTCGCGCGTCTCGGCATCCGTCAGCTTCGACCGGGCGTCCAGCACGTGGAAGGTCGTCCGCAGCCCCGCCTCGCGCCGGCTCATCTCCCCGTCGAACTGTTCCCGGGCGAGGACGCGCGCCTGCCGCGTCGCCTCGATCCGCCGCTCGGCCGTCTTGATCGCGCGAACCGCCTCGCGCACCTCCACGAGGATCTGGTCCTCGAGGTTCCGGCGCCGGAGGATGAGCCGCCGTCGCTCCAGCTCGGCCCGTCGGAGCGCCCCGTCCGCGGAGCGGTTCTCGAGCGGGATCTCGAGCACGACGCCCGCGGTCCAGGAGTAGGTGTCCCCCGACTTCAGCTCCCGCCCCGACCCGGAGAAGTCGTCCTCGAGCCCCAGGAGCGAGCCCGAAGCCACCGCGTTGAGCCGGGGCAGGGAATCGTTCCGGGCGCGGGAGACGGTGCGGTCCTGGCTGTCGATCTCGACGAAGAGCCCGCGGTACTCCGGCCGGCGGTCCATGGCGTCCCGCAGCCCGGTCTCGACGGCCGACCGCTCGTCCAGGTCCTGGGCGGCCTCCCGCGGCCCGTCGAGCGGGATGATCCGCGAATCCTCCCGCAGGAGCCCGGGGTCCGCCAGCCGCTTCAGCCGGTCCATTGCGTCCTGCACGTCGTTCTCCGCCGTCAGGATCCCCTCGATCTGCGACGCCACCCCCGCCTCGGCCTCCGTCACGTCCACCTTCGCGAGGGTCCCGCCCTCGAAGCGCCGGCGGTTGTCCTCGAGGAGCTTCTTCGCGACCTCGAGGGCCTGGTCGCGGAAGCGTTTCTGTTCGATCGCGGCTACGAGCGCCCAGTACGCCTCCTGGACCGAGAAGACCGTGTCCGTCAGGAGCTTCTCGAACTGGGCCACCGAGAGGCGCCGCGTGTTGCGCGCGAGGACGATCGCGGTCGCGTTGGCCTCCTCCCCGGCGCCGCGCAGGACGGGCACCGTGAGCGAGAGGCCGAGCGAGGACTGCCAGATCGGGTCGAGGAGGACGAAGGTCGAGTTGGAGTGCTCCCGTTCCACGGAAAGGCTCAAATCGTACATGACCCCGGCGGGAAGCGTGCGACGGAGGCCCGTCCGGAACGTCGAATCTTCCGCGGAGAGCGTCGGGGCGCCGGCGAAGAAGTCCTTGGCGCCCGCGCGGGTGCGGCCGGTGGAGCCGTCCGCGTACAGGACGTGGTCGAAGGATCCGAAGGCCGCGCGGAGGCCCTGGTCGTCGATCCACGGCTGGTAGCGGGAGATCTCGATGTCGAGATTGTGGTTGAGGGCGAGGTGGACGCACTCGCGGAGCGAGAGGCGTATCTCGGCGGGCCCCGGCGGGGATCCTCCGTCGGCGCGCGCCGCGGCGGCCAGGCCCAACCCCGCCAGGACGGCCATCAGGGTCCGTTTCATGGGTCCTCCGGAATATCGGGAGCGGGCGCATTCTAGCGAAATTGGAATGAGAACGGGCCCGGCGGGCGTTATACTGAACGAAGGATCGGGGCCACCAACCTCCGGAGTCCTGCCGATGTACGTCCGGTTCGTCTCGACTACGTGTTTCGTTCTGCTCGCGGCGGCGGCCGCGCGCGCGCAGGAACCCGCCTCCACCCCGGCCGACAAGGACCCCCTCCGCGTTCACATCCGAATGCACCGGAAGACCGCCCCCAAGCTGGTCTTCGTGCAGGGCGGCGGCCAGTCGGGATCGGGCGTGATCATCCGGAGCGACGGCGTCATCCTCACCTCGCCGACGGCGTGCGGGAGAAGGGGCGACACCGCCACGGTCGTCATCCCCGGCCGGAAGCAGGTCGAGGCCAAGGTCATCGGCCGGAACCACGAGCTCGAGCTGGTCCTCCTGAAGATCGAGGAGAAGGACCTCCCGGTGATGGAGTTCGCCGACTCCTCGAAGGCCCGCGTCGGCCAGATCGCCTACGCCTTCGGCGACGTCTTCGAGAGCATCGCCGCCGACGACCAGGTGGCCATGTCCCTCGGGGTCGTCAGCGGCCTGTACGAGGTCACCCGCAACATGGAGCGCTCGACCTACACGGGTCCCGTGATCGAGACGAGCGCCGCGGTCAACCCGAATCTCGACGGCGGCGCGCTCGTGGACGCCGAGGGGAAGCTCCTCGGCCTCATCACGCTGAACTACCACCCCGCCAAGTTCACCGGACTCGCCATCCCCGCCCACATCCTGAAGCCCGAGGTGGACAAGCTCCTCAAGGTGTACCTGGAGGGCTCCGGATGGATCGGCATCGTCTACAACCCGGACGAGGACGTGACGACGGGCGTTAAAATCCTCCGGGTCGTCGACGGGAGCCCCGCGGACAAGGCGGGGATAAAGCCGGGGGACGTCATCCTGCGGGTCAACTCGGACCGCGTCACCACCGGCGAGAAATTCGAGTCGCTGGTCGCGGGCATCACGCCCCGGGCGCACGTCCGATTCCGGATCGAGCGCGACGGGGCGGAGCAGGACCTGGTCGTGACCGCCGGGTCGAAGCCCGAAAAGACGGCCCCGAAGGTCGAAGAGAAACCCGTCTACTGAAGGACTGCATGCGCCTCTTGCGTACGTCCGCTGCGTCCGCCTTGCTCACGCTCCTGCTCTGGGGCGCGGCCGCCGCGCAGGATGACGCGGCCATCCTCCGGGCCCTCGAAGAGCGGATCCACGGCGCCGTCGACAAGGCCGCCGTGGTGACGGTTTCGATCAAGGTCGACCGCGCCTCGGAAGCCTCCCCGGGTTCGACGCCCCGCCGTCCCCGCCCCGTGTTCCCGGGCTTCGACGGCGCCAATTTCTCCATCCGCCCCAAGGATCCGGTTTCCGGCATGATCCTCGAGGCCGACGGATGGATCGCGACCTCGTACTTCAACGTGAGCGGGGAACTGAAAGGCATCGAGGTGACGCTCCCCGGCGGGAAGGTCCACAAGGCCGAAGTGGTCGGCTACAGCGCCGACGCGGACATTGCCCTCCTGAAGATCGAAGCGGAGGGCCTCCCGACGCTTCCCGCCGCCGACCCGGCGGCGCTGAAGACCGGCGAGGTGGTCATCGCCGTCGGCCGCGCCCCGGATGGACGCAGCCTGACGGTGAATCCGGGAATCATCAGCGCCCCCGGGCGCCACCTGGGAATGACCGTCCAGATCGACTGCCGCCTCAACTACGGCAACGTGGGCGGGCCTCTCATCGACCTCGAGGGGCGCTGCGTCGGCATGACCTGCAAGATCAACACCCGCACCGCCGACAACATCGGCCAGAACTCCGGCGTCAGCTTCGCCCTCCTGCGGTCCAAGATCGCCGAGATGGCCCCCCGCCTC
Source organism: Planctomycetota bacterium (assembly GCA_036505255.1). Lineage (GTDB taxonomy): Bacteria > Planctomycetota > MHYJ01 > MHYJ01 > JACPRB01 > DASRJF01. Next base: position 4,163 of record DASXTT010000289.1, read on the forward strand.
AAGAAGGGCGAGAAGACGGCCGGCACGGGCAAGGCCTTTCTCGGGATCCAGAGCAGCCCCGACGACACTCCAGGGGTCGAAGGGGTGGTCGTCGGCGGTGTCGTGGAGAGCGGCTCGGCCGGGAAGGCGGGCATCCAGGTGGGGGACGTCATCAAGTCCATCGACGGGGTCAAGGTGAAGTCGTTCATGGATCTCCGCGATCAGATCCTGAAGAAGAAGATCGGCGACACCGTCAAGGTCAAGCTCGTGCGCGGGGAAACCGAGATGGAGATCGAGGTCCCTCTCAGCGAAAGGCCGGCGGATTAGATGCGCCAGTACATGGGTACGGAAACGATCGCGCCGCGCGTGCGCGGCTCCCAGCTTCCCGATCCCCGTTCCTCGTTCGCCGGACGCACGCGACGGCTCACGGCGGCATGGATCCTGACGGTCATGGCGGCCCTGCCGGCGGCGGTCCGCCCCGCGGCGGCGCAGGACCCGGTCGTGGCCCTCGAGAAGCGCGTTCAGGAAACGGCCCGCAAGGCGAGCGCGGCGTTCGTCTTCCTCTCGGGCGGCTCGGGCGTCCTCATCAGCGAGGACGGGTGGTTCCTCACGAACCACCACGTAGTCGCCCCGCTCCCGCTGCCGGACGGGCTCCCCGAGCGGAACATTCCCGAAAGAGTGAGGGTCAACCTCCAGGACGCGAAGCAGCGCCTCGCCAGGCTGGTCTGCACCGATCCCGTGGGCGACATCGCCCTGCTCAAGCTCGAACCGGAAGCCGGCGAGAAGCTGCCCTTCCTCGAGTTCGCCGACTCCGACCGGCTCGAGACGGGCCAGTACGTCCTCGCCATCGGCGCCCCCTTCAGCATCGGCGCCCAGGGCGATCCCGCCCCGGACCACCGGCATTACCCGTCGGTCTCCCTCGGGGTCATAAGCGCCATCCACCGCTACCAGGAGCAGTACGGCGACTGCATCCAGACGGACGCCGCGGTCAATCCTGGAAATTCCGGAGGCCCGCTCGTCGATCTCGACGGCCGGCTCGCGGGGATCAACGGCCGGATCCTCACCCGGTTCGGCAACCGGGTGAACAGCGGCGTCGGCTTCGCCGTCCCGGCCAACCAGATCCGCAATTTCCTGCCCCGGATGAAGAGCGGCGGGATCGACCGGAAGATCTACCACGGCCGGATCACGGGCCTGGCGGTCCAGGACCCCCCGACCCGCACCGGCGCCCTCGTCGCGGACGTGCGGGTCAGTTCCGTCGCGGCCAAGGCCGGATTCAAGGAAGGCGACCTCATCGTCGCCGTGAATAGCCAGAAGGTCGCCACGGGCCGCCGGTTCCTCGGGCTGATCAGCACCTGGCCCGCGGGCTCCGAAATCACCGTGACCGTCCGGCGCGGGGACGAGACCGTGGACCTCAAGGCCAAGATGCGCAGCGCCCCGGCCCGCGACATCACCGGCCGGCCGCTCGACCCCCGGGCCGGCGCCGGCAGGACCGGCGCCACCTTCGAGGAGGACATGGACGGGGTCGTCGTCACCTTCGTCTCGCCCCTCTCCCCGGCCGATGACGCCGGCCTCGCGGCGGGCGACCTCGTCGTGAAGGTGGACGGGAACGACGTGGGGGGCGACCTCGACGGGCTCCTCGTCGGAGTCCGGAGCAAGAAACCCGGCGAAAAGGTCAAGCTCCTCGTCCGCCGCGACGGCAAGGAGCGCGAGGTCACCATCACGCTCGGCCGCCCGAAGGAGTAACCCCGCGGTGCCCACCCACGACGACCAGGACGGGGCCGAACCCGCCGACGCCCTCGAGCTCGCCCGCCGCCACTACGAGCGGGGCCGGTACCGGGAGGCGATCCGCGAGCTGAAGGCGGCGATCGCGCGCGCGCCGTCGGACGAGCCGCCCGCCGCCGCCCACGCCGTCATGGCCCTGTGCCTCCGGCGCCTCGGCGAGGGCCGGGAGGCGGGCCGCCAGCTCGTGCGGGCCCTCGCCCTCGCGCCCCGCGACCCTCTCGTCAACTTCATCGCCGGCCACATCAGCCTGGAGTGCGACGACGCCGACCGGGCCGAGCAGCACTTCCTGAACGCCCTCGACGTCGCGCCCAAGGACGACGATTCCCTGCGGATGCTCGCCACGTGCCATTCCTTCCGCGGCCGGTTCGCCGAGGCCCTCGAGGTCGCCCGCCGCGGAATCGAGGTCAATCCGGCGAACGCCGGGCTCTGGAAGGTCGCCGGAATCTGCGAGCACGGGCTCGGCCTGCGCGAGGAGTCGCGCAAGTCCCTGCTGACCGCCATCCGGCTCGACGAGTCGGAGGCCGAGGCCCACCACGCCCTGGGGCTTCAGAGCCTCGAGGCGGACCGGCTCGACGAGGCCGCCGACTGGTTCCGCCGGGCGCTCCGGGCGAACCCCGGCTTGGGCGCCTCGCGGCGCGGACTCGTCTGGACGCTCTTCTCGCAGATCGTGCGGGAGGAGTCGGATCGGGCGGAGGGCGCGTGGCCCTCGATCCTGACGGCGGGGATCGTGGGCGTGGTCCTGGTCTTCGCCGTGCTCATCGCGGCGGAGGCCCTCGCCGGACGGTCGATCACCGGCGGGCTGATCGGGCTGGGCCTGATCGTGGGGGTCATCGTCGCGTACTACGGCAGCCGCTTCCTCATCGCCCGCCGCCGGGCCGCGCGCGAGATGAAGAACCTCGACCGGAAACCGCCGAAGTAGTCAGCGATCAGCGCTCAGACTTTCGAATCGACCACCAGGTCCTGGTACACCTCGATCCGGCCCACGACCCGGTAGATCGCCTCGATGTCGTCGTGCGCGAGGAACTCCAGGGGGTGCTCCTTGTTCAGGGGCTGCAGGATGATGTGGTCGTTCTGCTCCAGCATGACCTGCCGCACGAGGGCCGCCGGCCGGTCCTTCGACTTGAAGATGACGAAGACGACCGACCCGTGCTTCAGCTTGGACTCCGGCGCGAGCAGGATGAGGTCGCCCTTGGCGAGGCTGAAGCCCTCGGGGGCCTCCATGGAATTGTCGCAGACGGTGGCGGCGAACCGGGGGCGCACCTCGAGGGGCGGCAGCGCGAGCGCGGCGTCGACGAGCGGCCGGGGGGCGCCCGAGGCGTCGAGTTCCGTCGCGTAGCCCGTGGCCACGGTGTTCAGGAGCGGCACGGCCGCGCCGCGGGTCCCGCCCCCGGCGGGCGCGTCGTCGAGGAGCCGCCTCGCCTCGTCCCTGATCAGCTTGGGCGCCTTGTCCACGTAGGCGATCCGGACCATCTGCTTCTCGTCGTGCTGGAAGATCTTCGCGAACTTCCGGATGAACTTCACCGAGGGCGGATTCACCTTCCCGTTCTCGATCCCCGAGACGTACCCCTTGTGCGACCCGATCTTGCGGGCCACCTGCTCCAGGGTCATCCCCCGCTCCTTCCGGAGCCGTTTGACGAGGTCTCCGAAACCCGACATGCCGGCGCTCCTCCGGGCCCGTGGGCCCAAAAAGTTCGAGATCCCGCTATCCAACCATGGCGCGGATCCGCCGACGCAGATCCGCGAGACGTATCGGCTTCGAGAGGAAGGAGTCCGCTCCGCTGCGGCGGATGGCGGCGGGGCTGAGCTCGCGCCCGTAGGCGGACATGACGACGATCGCCGGGCGCCGCGACGAGCCCCGCCGGCCCCGGAAGTGGCGGCAGACCTCGAGGCCGCTGACGTCGGGAAGCCGCACGTCGAGCAGGACCAGGTCCGGCCGGAACTCGGGCAGGCGCGTGGCCGCCTCGAGGGCCGTCGCGGCCGTGGCGACGTCGTACCGGTCCTCGAGGGCGCGCTCGAGGAGCTCCGCGAAATCAGGATCGTCGTCGACGACGAGGATCCGGCGGCGGGGCAGGAAGCGCTCGAGGTCCGGAATCTTGTGGCGCCTCATGAAGGCGGCCAGGTCGGCCGCGGCGACGCGCCGGTGAGCGCCTCCCGGAAGGCGGAACCCCTTGAGGCGGCCGGAGTCGATCCAGGTGATGACGGTGCGCTTGGTCACCTGGCAGAGGCGGGCGATCTCGCCCGTCGTGTACAGGGCGCGCACCGGCCTCAGCGACATAGTGTAAAGAGTATATAAAGTGTAGTCGGGGTTCAAGGAATTGAGGATGGGTGGCGGTGAATCCCGCCGTCGTGACGCTCCACGCGCCGTCTAGGTTGGAGGGACCCCGCGCATGGTTCTCAGCCCTGTAATCGCCGGCTTCCTGCTGGGCATGGCCTTGGGGGGCCCGGCCCCGGCCCAGGACCCGCCCGAAGTCGAGACGCTGATTCGCCAGCTGGGAGCGGACCGGATAGAGGAACGCGAGGAGGCCGCGCACCGTCTCCTATCCCTCGGAAAGCGGGCCCGTGCGGCCGTGGAGCGCGCCACGCATGACGCCGACCCGGACCGCTCTGCCCGCGCCCGGGCGGCGCTCGACCGGATCGACCGTCTTCCCGAGTGCCTTCTCGATTCCCTGGCTCGGTCGGCGACGGCTCATGGAACCGACTACCAGCGCCTGCTGCGGGACCTGTCCATCTGGTTCGCGGAAGCGTGTGAGAAGAAGGACTGGGGCCCCTTCGAGTTCGCGTTGAAGTCGGCCCGGTGCGAGCGCACGGAAATGAGCCGCTTTTTCGCGGGTCCCGAAGAGCTCAAGCGGAGGGAGGTGCGCTACCGGTACGTGCTTCTCAAGGACGGCTTCACGACGCCGTCCGGGCTCCGGCACGAGCTGTACGCGGAGTTCTACATCCGGATCCACGTCGACCCTTTGAAGCGGACTCGATTCGAAATCCAGGACACGGAAATCGGCCTTTGCGCCCGATTCGGCCAGCCGCTCAAGGACGTTCAGAAGCGGGCTCCCTATCCCCGCGACTCGGTCCTGGACCTGTTCCTTCGAAAGGAGGACGGCTTCGACAGCGCGTCGAAGCTGCCGATCCTCGACAGCCTGGAAATCCACTACGGCTTGATCTACGACCGCTGGGTCGAGGAGCATCCCCGGGGCTTCCACATGGTGATCACCACATTGTCCGAGAGCGGCGACCAGGGATTTTCGAGCCGCTACACGGTGGCGAGCGGGCTCGATCCGCTGGAGCGGCGGGACGGCACGAAACTCACGGAGGGCTTCAAGTCCGAGAACACGCTCGGCGGCATCGACTCGATGAGGGGAATGGGCGGCCACGGCTGGGGCGGTCCATCGCCCATGAGAGTCTGGACGCTGGTCCGAAAGGGGGCGAAGGATCTTCCGGCGTCGAAGGAAGCGGAGTATTCGGGAGCGACGGCGTACAGCGTGCCCGACATCGAGGCGCTTCCCGCGGATACGCGGGAGCTGATCGTCGACAAGCCGGACTTTAGGGACGACGAACTCGCCTGCGCGGCGCGCCTGATGAAGCTGAGCTATCTCGGACTTGGGTACTGCGAGAGGCTGGCCGGACAAGGATTGGAGCACATCGGCAGGCTGAGCGGGCTCGCTTCCCTCACGCTGGCCGGAAAGAGCCTCGAAGACGAAGAACTGAGACACTTGGCCGGGCTTTCGGCCCTGCAGCGCCTTTGGATCTTCGATGACAACCGGCTGGGCCACGCGGGCTTTCGACATGTTGGCAGAGCGGCATGGCTCGAATCGTTCCGCGCGACCGGATGCCGGAATCTGACCGACCGATGCCTGGAGGAGCTGTCCGCGCTGTCCCACCTGAAGGAGTTGGAAATCGGGGGCCGGTACGACTCCCCGGGAGACTGGGGGCTGAAGTCCCTGGAAAAAGCAAAAGCGTTGGAACGGCTGGAGGTATGGTACCCCGGACGGGCTCTCCCTGAGGATATGGCCGGCTTGGCCCGATTACCGTCTTTGCGGGACCTCGAATTGTGCGCACCCGCGATGACGGATCAGGCGCTCGCTGAACTCGGCTCGTCAAAGTCGCTGATTCGGATCGAGCTGCTGTACGCGAAAGAGATCACGAGGGCGGGATTGGCGCCGCTCCTGAGGATTCCCGGCTTGGCCCGCCTGCGCGTCTACGACTGCAAGAAGGTAACCCAGGTGGACATCGAGGCCCTCATCGCGTCTTCTCGAGGAGAGTTCATTCTCCGCTGATCACTTCAGGGGCAGCTCGACGGTGAACGTGGTGCCGCGGCCGGGGCGGCTCGCGACGCGCAGGCGGCCGCCGTGGTTCTGGAGGATGCTCGCGCTGATCGACAGGCCGAGCCCCATGCCCCGCCCCCCCTCCTTCGTCGTGTAGAAGGGCTCGAAGATCTTCCGGAGCTCGCGGCGCGGGATTCCCCGTCCCGTGTCGGCGACGGTCACGAGCACCCTCCGACCGCGCGCCGCCGTCGTGACCGTGAGCTTCCCCTTCCCGCCCATCGCCTCGATCGCGTTCTTCACGAGATTCAGGAGCACCTGGTTCATCTGGCCATGGAAGCACCGGACGGGCGGGAGCTTCCCCAGCTTGCGCCGCACCGCGATCCCCGCGAGGTCCTTCCGCACCACCGAGAGGGTCTCCTCCACGCAGAGGTTCAGGTCCGTGGGCTCCGCGATCCGCGGGTCCCGGGCGAAGTTGCGGAACTCTTGGATCACCTTCCGCGCCGCTTCCGCCGCCTTGAGGGCGTCGCGAAGCATCCGCGGCGCCCGAGAGAGGGCCTTCCGCGCCGCGGGCGTGACCGTCGCCCCCGCCGCGATGCGATTCAAGGTCGCGCACCGTTCCCGCAGGAGCTTCAGGTTGCCGAAGACCACGTTGATCGGGTTGTTGATCTCGTGCGCCACGCCCGACACGAGCATGCCCACCGAGGCGAGCTTCTCGCTCCGCACGAGCTGCGCCTGCGCCCGCTTCAGCTCCTCGTAGGCCCGCCGGATCTCCTCCGCCGCCCGCCGCGCCCCCTCCTCCTGCCGCCGCTCCGTCGTGATGTCCCGGAAATGCCACACCCGGCCGAGGATCGTCCCGTCCTCCCCCCGCACCGGCGCGCTGTGGCGGTCGAACGTCCTTCCGTCCTTGAGCTGGATCTCCTCCCGGCTCTCTTCGCGGGGGTGGCGGTACAGGTGCTCCACCCGCGACCGGAATTCCTCCGGCCGGGCGAGCTTGTCCATGACCGAGTCCAGCGCCGCCTCGTCCGACCGCGTCCGCAACACCTCGTCCGGGATCCCCCACAGCTGGACGAAGCGGCGGTTGAACGACAGGATCCGGCCCTCGGGCGACACGAGGAGGATCGCGTCGATCGACGCCTCGGACTGGCTCTCGAGGACCGACTTCTGGAAGCGCAGCTCCTGCTCGGCCCGGCGGCGCTCGATGAACTGCCCGACCTGGCTGCCGACGCCCGCGATCATCTGGAGGAGGTCCACGTCCGGCGGCCGGATCTCGGGGCTGAAGAATTCCAGGACGCCCAGGATTTCGGCTCCCAGCAGGATCGGCGCCCCGAAGGCGGAGTGCAGGCCCGAGCGGATGGCGATCGGCGCGCGGGGAAAGCGCTTGTCGACCACGACGTCGCTGATCCAGACCGGCTTTCCCTCGGCCCACACCCGGCCCGGCAGGCCCATCCCGCGCGGAAAGGCCCGCGTCCGCGAGACCTCCTCGAATTCCGCCGCGCCCGTCGCGGCGGGATCGCGCCAGACATCGACGCACCGGAGCAACCCGGCCGCCGGTTCCACCTCCCAGACCGCCCCGAGAGTCCACCCCAGGCACCGGCAGAGCGATTCCACGATCCGCGGCGCCGCCGCCTTCAGCGTCGGGGACTCCGCCAGCGTCCGTGTCACGGCGTACTGCGCCTCGAGCCGGAGCTCCGTCCGCTTCCGCTCGGTCGTGTTCCGGACGAAGGCGACGACCTGGTCTTCGAGGAAGGGGACGAACCTCGCCTCGTAGGTCCGCGGCCCCGCCGCCATCGGGAGCGTGTACTCGACCGCCATGACGCGGCGGTCCCGGACGGCGCGCCGCAAGCCCTCCTCCAGGCGGCCGGCCGCCGAGGCCGGCAGCACCTCGGACATGGTGCGCCCCAGGAATTTCTCGGGCGCCATGAGGAGGTCCGCCTCGCTCGGGGCGTGGTAGTCGAGGATCTTCCCCCTCGCGTCGAGACGGAAGTAGAGATCCGGAAGGGTTCCGAGCAGGGCGCGCAGTTCCGCCGTGGTCCGGCGGAGATCCTCCTCCGTCCGTTTGCGCGCGCCGATGTCCCGGTGGCATCCCGCGTAGCCGATCGTCCGGCCCGCCTCGTCGCGGACCGGAAATACGGAGGTTTCGACCTGGATCAGCCGGCCGCCCGAGCCCCGGTAGGTCATCTCACCGCGGTAGGACCCCTTGGCCAGGAGTTCCCGCGTCACCGCCTCGAAGGTCTCCTGGCCCACCAGGTCGGCCGGCGACATCCGGAAGAACTCCTTGTCGGTGTAGCCGAAGAGGGCGCGGTGGGCGTCGTTCCGCTCGAGGTACCTCCACCGTTCGTCGACGAGCGACAGCGGGTCGCTCATGTTCGCGATGACCTGGCGGTAGAGCCGCAGGCGCCTGGCGGCCTGTTTCGAGCCGGCGAGGCCGGCCTTCGGAGCGGAGGTGGTCATGGTCCGGCCGCCATTTTACGTCATCGGGCTTCCAGCGGGAGGTCGAAGGTCACGGTCGCCCCGCCGCGGGAGCCCCCCGCCAGCGCGATGTCGCACCCGTGCGCCTTCAGGATCTCCCGGGCGAGCATGAGGCCGATCCCGAGGCCGCCGTACTTCCGCACCTGCGGGTCGTCGGCGTGCTTGAAGAAGGGGAAGGCGCGCGCGGCCTTCACCCGGCCCGGCCCGATGCCGTTGTCCTGGATGCGGACCTCGGCCCGGTCGGCGCCCTTGCGCTTCACCGTGATGCGGATGCGGGCCCGGTCGGGCGTGAGCTTCTCGGCGTTCGAGAGGACGTTCGTGAGAACGCTGTGGATGCGCCGCTCGTCCGCCTCCACTTTCGGCAGCGACTTGGGAATCGCCACCCGCACGTCGAGCGACTTCTTCCGCGACCTCGCCTTGAGGGACTCGACGCACTCCCGCACGAGCGCCCTCAGGTCGAACCGGCTCTTCTCGACGGCGTCGGGCCGGTACCGCAGCCGGGCGAGCGAAAGAAGATCCTGGATGAGGACCAGGAGCCGCTCGAGGTTCCGCTGGGCGACGCGGAGCCCCTTCTCCATCCGCCCCGGCACCGGGCCCATCCCGCCCGAGAGGGTGAGGTCGAGGTATCCGAGGCCGGAAACGAGGGGCGTCTTCAACTCGTGCGAGACGTTGGCCAGGAAGTAATCCTTCGTCCGGTCCAGCTCTTTCAGCTCGCGGTTCGCTTGGAGGAGCGAGGAGACCGCCCCCTTCAGTTCCTCGGTGAGCCGCTGGTTCGCGCGGGCCAGGTCGTACACCTCCAGCTCCTGGTCCACGACGTGCTGGAGCTCCGAGGGATCGTACGGCTTGGTGACGAAGCGCTTGACCTGCCCCCGGTTGATGGCGCCGACCGCCACGTCCATGTCGGGATAGGCCGTGATCAGGATTCGAACCGTCTCCGGGCGGCGTTTCCGCACCTCCTCGAGGAGCGCGACGCCGGTCATCCCCGGCATCCGCTGGTCGGCGAGGATCATGTGGACGTCGTGCCCGTCGAGGAGGTCCAGCGCCGCGGCGCCGTCGCGCGCCTGGAGGACCCGGTGGCGGTCCCCGAGGATGTGGGACAGGAGGTTCAGGTTCTCCCGCTCGTCGTCGACGGCGAGGATCGTGTGCCGCTTAATCGCCACGCCGCCCCCGGAACCACTTCACCGTCTCGGCCAGGCCCTCGTCGAGCGGAACCCGCGCCTGGAACCCCAGGAACCGCTCCGCCGCGCTGATGTCCCCGTAGGAGTGGAGGATTTCGCCCGGGCGGGGCGGCCGGAATTCGAACTCCACGGGGCGTCCCGCGGCGCGGCCCAGGGCGAAGGCCAGGTCCGACACGGTGATCGCCCGGCCGGCGGCGATGTTGAAGACGCGGCCGTCGATGCCCCCCGCGTCGCCGGCGAGAAGGAGACCCGTCACGACGTCGCCGACGTACGTGAAATCGCGCGTCTGCGTCCCGTCGCCGAAGATCGGGAGCGGGCGCCCGGCCTCGAGCGCCGTCAGGAAGATCGGGATCGCCGCGGCGTATTGGGATTTGGGATTCTGCCGCGGGCCGTACACGTTGAAGAACCGGAGCGCGACGAACTCGACTCCCGGAACCGTCCGGCCGAGCTGTTCCCCCGCGAGCTTCGCGACGGCGTATGAGGAGAGCGGATCGGGGGGCAGCTCCTCGCGCTTGGGGAGGACCGGCGAGTCGCCGTACACCGCGGCGGAACTGGCGAAGACGACGCGCCGGACGTCGGAGGCGGCCGCGGCCTGCAGGATCCGGGAGGTCCCGACCACGTTCACCTCGTTGGCCGCCACGGGCTCCTCGAGGCACTGCTGGACGGAGACGACGGCGGCGAGGTGATAGACGACATCGACGCCCTTGACGGCGTCGACAACCGCCGCGGCGTCCGTGATCGAGCCCTGGAGGAGCTCGACGTTCGGCGGCAGATTCTGCCGTCGGCCGGTCGAGAGATCGTCGAGGATGCGGACGCGCTCGCCGCGCCCCGCGAGAGCGTCCACGAGGTTGGAGCCGATGAAACCCGCCCCTCCGGTGACGAGCGCGGTCATAGCTTGAAGAGCTCCACGGCCGCTCGTGTGCTCGCCGCGGCGAAGGTCTCGAGGGGGACCCCGAAGAGCGCCGCCACCGCCTCCGCCGTGTGGCGGACGTACGCGGGCTCGTTCCGCTTCCCCCGGTGCGGGACCGGGGTCAGGTACGGGCAGTCGGTCTCGACCAGGAGTCGATCCATCGGGACGCCGCGGATGGCGCCGCGGAGCCCGTTCGCGTTGGTGAACGTGACGGGGCCGGCGATCGAGAGGAGGAATCCCATCTCGAGGTACGCCTCGGCGTCGCGGCTGTTGCCGGAGAAGCAGTGGATGACGCCGCGGACGGGGGGCGGGAGCTCCTCCCGCACGATCGCGCGGACGTCGTCGTGCGCGTCGCGGCAGTGGATCACGACGGGGAGCTTCATCTCGGCGGCGAGCCGGAGGTGGCGGCGGAAGAGCTTCTTCTGGTTCTCGACGGTCGCGAATTTCTTGGCGTAGTCGAGGCCCGTCTCGCCGATGGCCACGACCTTGGGGGCATGGACGAGGTGGCGGAGCGCGGCGAGCTCCTCGTCGGCGGCGTACCGGTCCGCCTCGTGGGGGTGATAGCCGATCGCGGCCCAGACGCCCTCGTTCGCGGCCGCGAGGTCGCACGCGCGGCGGGAACCCGCGGGGTCGGTGCCGACGGTGACGATCCGGGTGACTCCCGCGGCCCGCGCCCGGGGCACGAGCTGGTCGCGGTCGGTCTCGAACGCCGGATCGTCGAGGTGGGCGTGGGAGTCGGTGAGCACGGTGGGGATTCTAGCAAGAGCATCCCGAGTTCAGGGTTCAAGGTTCAAGGTCAGGCATGGGGCGATTGCATCCGACCTTGGACATCGGACTTTGAACTCCGGACAATGCCTGCCATGCCGGTGATTTTCGTCTCGGACACGCAGCGCCGGGCGGTCGCGCGCGTGCGGCGGATGATCCGCGGGGTGAATCAGGCGGTGAGCGAGGCGCTCGGGGTGCCGCCGAACACGGTGTGGGTGCGGTACGACCCCGGGGCGCCCGAGCTGTACGGCGAGGGGACCGAGGGGCGGGTGCCGAGGGAGGGACGGCCGGTCTTCGTCTTCGTGCGGATGACGGAGGGTCGCGACGCGAAGCGGCTTCAGGGCCTCTACCGGGCCATCTCCGGCGCCGTGGCCCGGGCGTTCGACATGTTTCCCGATTTCGTCTGGACGCGGATCGAGGAATTCCCCGCCGATCGGGTGGGACAGGGGGCGCAGTCGTACGCGGAGCTCCGGAAAAAAAAGAAGTAGGCCGTTTACCGCTTGCCGTCAGCCGTCGGCCACCCGATCGGCAATCGGCGAACGAACCATGAATCCGAAAGAACGCTCGCTGCTCCTTCACCTGGTCGATGAGGGCTTTGATCATGCCGCGTGGCATGGACCCACCTTGCGCGGTTCGATCCGCGGGGTTTCCGCGGCGGAGGCCGCGCGGCGGCCCGGCGCGGGGCGCCACTCGATCTGGGAGATCGCGCTGCATGCGGCGTACTGGAAGTACGTGGCGCGACGGAGGCTGGTCGGGGGGAAGCGCGGAGCTTTTCCGAGAATGGGGAGCAACTGGCTCGCCGTGCCGTCGCCCGCGACGCCGGCCGCCTGGAAGCGCGACGTGGAGCTGCTCGCGGCGTGCCATCGTTCGCTTCGGGAGGCCGTCGCCGGACTCCGCACCCTCACGCCCCGCCGCCGTCGCCTGATCGCGGGGATCGCGATGCACGACGTCTACCACGCGGGGCAGATCCAGCTCGCCAAGCGGATCCTTCGCAGCCGACGGCGCGCCCGCCTTCATTGACACCGCTCGCGGAGCGCGCCTATCCTGTCGGATTCCATTTCCCGGAGGGAGTCATGCCCAAAGTCATCCAGGGATCGGTCGGCACGGGCGGAATGAATAGTTCCCAGCACGTGATGACGGTCCAGTACCTGCTCAACTGCGTGCCGGCGGGGGAAGGCGGACCCTCGCCCGAGCTCGTCGTCGACGGAATCGTCGGTCCCAAGACGATCGCCGCCATCCAGAAATTCCAGAAGGCCAGGTTCAACTGGGCCGACGGGAGGGTCGACCCCAACGGCAACACGATCAAGGCGCTCCAGCCGTACGACCCCTACCCGTTCATTCCCCTGGTGACCAAGGGCCAGAAGAGCGGCGGACTGGGGCAAAAGGACTTCGGTCAGAAGGAAATGTACGGCGATAAGACGGGCGGCTACGGGGACAAGATAGGCGGCCAGCTCGGGGACAAGATGGGGGGCATCTACGGCGACAAGGCGGGCGGCAT
>DASXTT010000290.1:0-9626 GCA_036505255.1 Planctomycetota bacterium
CTTCATCGTGGTCTCGCCGATGATCCGGCACATGGCGTCGGGATCGATGGCCTGGGGGGCCTCGCCCCCGGGCCGGACGAGCCTGTCGAGGTCGTACTTCGGGAGGCCCACCACGAGCTGGCGGCGCATTTTCGACGCGTGGCCCCGGGCGAGAAGCTCCTGGTTGACGAGCTCCCGGATCAGGATCGACGAGATGCGGCGATGGCCCTCGCGGAAGATCCGCTGCTCCACCGCCGCGGCGATTTCCTCCGCCGTCGCGGGATCCAGCCCCGCCTCCTTGACGAGCGCCGCGGTGATCCGGTCGCGCCCCCACGCGCTCACCTCGTCGCGCGTCGCGGCCTCGACGAGGACGGGTTCCGAGGGGAAGAGCTCTCCCAGGGTCGAGGGGGTCTCGGCGGCGACGCGGCCCTGCGTCTCGCGGAAGAGGAGGTACGCGCGGGCGACTTCGCCGTGGCCCGTCTCGAACAGGATCTTCTCCACCATCCGCTGGATCTCCTCGCTCGAGGGGACCTCGCGGTCGTGGTAGCGTTCGAGATAGGTGGTGACGACGCCGGCGAGGTCGTTCGCGAGGTAGCGGTTGTCGTGGCCCGCGGCGCGCGCGGCCCGGTAGATGGCCTCCGCCAGCTTCGCCTCGTCGTACTCGACGACGCGGCCGTCGCGCTTGCGGACCTTGTCGATTTTCCGGGAGCTCATCTTGCCTTGGGGGCTGATTGTGGATTCTGGATTGTGGATTGTGGATTCCGGAAACCAGAATCGACAATCCAAAATCCGAAATCGGAAATCATTTCCATGTCATTTCGCCGCACGAGAAGTTTGAGTATTTTTCGCTCGTGAATGTCATCGACTTATGGAAGCATCGGTTTCAGCTCGCGCATGAACTCCGCGATGTCCTTGAATTCCCTGTAGACCGACGCGAAGCGGACGTAGGCGACGTGGTCGAGGGATTTCAGCTCCCTCATGACGAGGTCGCCGATGGACTTGGACCGGACCTCGCGCTCGTAGCGTCCGAGGAGGTCGGCCTCGATCTTGGTGACGATGTCGTCGATCATCTCGACCGGGACGGGCCGCTTCTTGCAGGCCATCCGGAGCCCGGCGCGGATCTTCTCGCGGTCGAAGGGCTCACGCCGGCCGTCCTTCTTGATCACGTAGAGGTTGCGCTCCTCGAGCTGCTCCTTGGTCGTGAAGCGCTTCCTGCAGGCGAGGCACTCGCGGCGCCGTCGGATGATGCGCCCGTCCCCCGCGGCGCGGGAGTCGATCACACGGTCATTATCTTTCTTGCAGAAGGGACATTTCATTGGAGGGGCGACAGTCTAGCAAGTCGCAGCACCCAGCATCCAGATTCCAGATCCCAGCTCCCCAAGTTTCGAGGTTCAGGACAGAGAGGATCGCAGAAGGGCGCACGACGCGGCGAACGCGAGGAGTTGCATGCATTCAAACCTTCCAGCTTCCCGCCCGGCTTCGGGTTCGAAGCTCGCAGCTCGAAGCCCGGCTGGAACCTGGTGGCTGGATGCTGGGCGCCTTACTTCCCGACGCAGAATCTCGAGAAGATCCGGTCCAGGATCTCCTCATCAGCGCGTCGACCTGTTATGCCTCCGATCGCATCGAGCGCCGCCCGCGCGTCGAGGGCCGCGAATTCCGGGCTTCGAGCGGAGCGGAACGACTCCGAGGCCCGGTCCAGGGACCGGCGCGCCTGGCGCAGGAGCGCGAGCTGGCGGCGCGACAGGGTGAAGCGCGCCCCGGGGCCCGCCGCCCCCGCCCACTCCCGCAGCCTCGAGCGCAATTCCCCGAGGCCGTAGCCCGTCACGGCCGAGACGACGACCGCGTCGGGGATCGGCAGCGTCCCCGCCACGGCGCTCCCGTCGGCGAGATCGGACTTCGTCACCACCGCGACCGCGGGCCGTCCCGGCTCCGGCGCGCACGGAACGGCCGGTGTCGTCGCGTCCACCACCACGACCCACAGGTCGGCGCCCCGAATCGCCTCCTCCGCCCGGAGCGCCGCCTCCCGGTCCACGGGGCCGGCCGCGCCCTCCCCGGGCAGGCCCGGGGCATCGTACAGGCGCAGGCCTTCCACGCGGCCCTCGAGCAAATCCCGCGTGGTGCCCGGCACCTCGCTCGTGATCGCGTCCGTCCCCGCCAGCGCGTTGAAGAGCGTGGACTTGCCCGAATTGCGCGGTCCGACCAGGAAGGCGGCGGGCGCGTCGGACGCGACCTCGGCCGCGCGGGAGTCCGCCAGGAGGTCCGACACCTCGCGTCGGAGATCCCTCAGCCGATGGAACGCTTCGCCGGCCGGGAGCAGATCGATGTCCTGGTCGACGAAGTCGATGGAGGCCTCCACGTCGGCCGCGAACGAGGTCAGGCGGTCCTCGAGGCCCGCGACCCTCCGTGAGAAGTCCCCCTGCAGGAGCGCGGCCGCGGCGGAAAGCTCCGCGTCCGAGCCCGCGCGGATGGCGGCCAGGACCGCCTCGGCCTGGGCGAGATCGATCCGGCCGTTCTGAAAGGCGCGGCGGGTGAACTCGCCCGGCTCGGCCGACCGGGCGCCGAGGTCGAGAAGCCGGTCGACGGCGGCCCGCGCGAGGGGCGGCGCCCCGGGCAGGTGAATCTCGACGACGTCTTCGCGCGTGTAGCTGCGGGGAGCGGGCATCGACCAGGCCTCGCACGGGAAGGTCGAATCGCCCAGGCGGCCCGTTCCGCGGCGCACGCCGCGACCCCGGGGCAGCGGGGCGATCCGGCGCGCCAAAGAGAAGGCCCGCGGGCCGCTCAACCGGATCACGGCCCGCTCCGCGCCCCCCGCCGCCGAGGATAGGGCGACGATGGTGTCAGTTCCCGATCGTGGATGAGATTCCAGTTTCCGGCGTCCCGTCTCCCGCTCCCGAAGCTTCGAGCTTCGCGCCGATTCCGGAGACGGAATGTTATCTCGATTTCTCCCCGTCATTCTCTCTGGCCCGCCGCTTGGAACTTCAGGAGCCGGGATCCGGGAGCTGGACGCTGGAAGCTGTCCCGGCTCCCTTACCGTACGTAGGCCTTCAACCGCTCCCGCGCCGTGTCGTCGAGCGCCTCGAAGCGGACGGCGAGCCCGAATTCGTGCTCGTTGTCCCAGAACCGCACCACCTTGCATCGGGCGTGGAACGTCTTGGACTTGGGCGAGCTGATCTCGACGTCGAGCTTGAACCGGTCCATGGGGAGCGACTGCTTCTTCGTCCGGAAATTCCGGAGGAGCATTCCCGAGGTCGAGACCTCCTCCACGTCCACGGCGCCCTCGTCGTACACGGTGTTCGTCCCGATGATGATCTGCACCCGCGCTTCGTGCTCCACCTTCTTCCGCGTCGAATCGCGGCGGTTCGACGTCACGAGGGCCGGGTGGAGATATCCGATCTCGCGGGCGATCTTGAAGACGCGATCGACCGTCTCGGGGGCGAACGAGTCGCGCGTGTCCTTGTTCAGGATGCGCGAGACCGACCCCTGGTCGATCTTGCAGGCGTTGGCGATGTCCTCCTGCGTGACCTTGGACTTCTTTGAACTGTCCGTGCCCATCGCAGACCCTCCGCTTACGCCTTCCCCGGCGGGGCCGACGGGTCCCGCCGCGGGATGAAGAACCGCTTGATCACCCTCTGCTCGCCCATGGCCAGCAGGGAATTGACGAAGAGATAGAGGCTCAGCCCGCTCGCCAGCGAATAGCAGAAGAGGCCGAAGAGGACCGGCATGAACATCATCATCCTCTGCTGGGCCGCCATCTTGGGATCCTGCGGCCGCGGCGCGAAGTAGGCCTGGAGGAACCACGTGATCGTCATCACCAGCGGCACGAGGTTGAATTCATGAAGGGTCGTCACCCACAGATTGACCGGGTTCGAGAACACCACCAGGCGGTCCGGCTGGGAGAGGTCATGAATCCAGGCGAGGAACGGGGCCTTCCGGAACTCGAGCGAGATGTCGAGGACGCTGTACAACCCGATGAAGATCGGAAGCTGGAGCATGATCGGGAAGCATCCCGAGAGCGGGTTGACCTTCTCCTCCTTGAAGAGCTTCATCGTCTCCGCCTGCTGCCGCTGGGGATCGTCCGCGAACCGCTCGCGCAGGATGTTGATCTTCGGCTGGAGCTCCGCCATCCGGGCCATCGAGGTCTGGCTCTTCCTCGTGAGCGGGAACAGGCACAGCCGCACCGCCATCGTGGTCAGGATGATGGCCCACCCGTAATTCCCCGTGATCTGGTGGGCGACGCCGATGAGCCACAGGATGAGCCGCCCGATGGGATTGAAAAGTCCCCAGCACCCGTAGCTCAACATGTGGTCGGCGGCCCCGGGGACGACGGCGAGCTCCTCCTTGCGGACGGGGCCCAGGTAGAGGGAGAAGATGCCGACGTGCGGCTGGGCCGCCACCTGGAATTCCCGGAAGGCCGCCCCGACCGTCAGCGCCTTCAGCTTCCCCGCGGGCGGCGTCTCCTGTGTCGTGGCCTGGAAGAGGGCGGACTCGATCCAATCCCGGTCCGTCGGGGTCAGCACGATGGCGGCGGCGTACCGGTTGCGCAGGCCGAACCAGTCCACCCGGCGCCTCTCCCGCTCGGCATCCGGGACCCGCACCTCGACCGGCTTCCCCTCCTTCAGGGGGAGGTCGTACGGAACCGCCTGCATCGCGTGCGCCCCTTCGAGGACGGTCGCGACGAATCCGTTGCCGTAGTAGTCGTAGCGGTACGGGCTGTCGTGCTCGAGGCCCGTCAGGGCCGTCAGCCGCAGCTTGACGCTCTGCGAAGTCCCCGGCCGGGTGTTTTGGAGCGTCAGGAGCATCTGGATCTGGTGGCTCCCCTCCCCAAGCGTGAACTTCTTTTCGATGTCGACCCCGTTGGCCAGCTGGTACAGGTACGTGACGCTCCGCCCCGGCTCCTCCTCCTTGACCGTCCAGGCGGCGCGGGAGAGATCCGCCTCCGCCTTCTCCGCGGAAAGGGCGAGGTGGGGCACCTCGGGATCGAACTCCCGGAGGAGCTCCATGTCGGCCTGGCCCTCGACCCTTACTTTGCCGCTCCGGACTCCGGCGCCGCGGTTCGTGAGGATCAGCTCGACCCTTTCATTGGAGAGCCGGGAGATCCGTTCGGCCTCCTGGGGCTGGCGGGAGGGCAGGGAATCGGGCGTCGGCACGGGCGGGGGGTTGCTCGGTCCTGGAGGCGGTGCGGGGGGCGCCGGCGGGGGCGCCTGGGGCGGCGGCGGGGCCGCCGGCTTCGACGGATAGATCGCCTGGATGAGGAGCGACCAGCCGACGAACACCGCGACGCAAAGGATGACGAGGAGAACGACGCGCTTTTCCAACCGCTACTTCCTTTCGTGGCGGAAGGTTTCTCCGCAGGAGGGGCAGCGCAGTTCGTCCCCCTGCCAGTCGCGCGGGCGGCCGCACTTCGGGCAGGGCCGGGAAGCCTCTTCGATGAGCATGACGGGGATCTCTTCCTTGATCGGGAAGACGAGCCCGCACTTGGGATTCTCGCAGACGAGCGTCTCGCCGACCTGGCGGAGGCCCGACGTGCACAGGCTGCACGCCATGATGTCGAGCAGATCCTTGGGAAGGGTCATGTCCTCGTTCCGTGACTCTCTCCGACGATGTGACGTTAGCGGGTGGTACCCATAGAGTCAAATAAAATATGGTTAATTCCCCATGAATTTCGGCCCCCCGCTCTCGAGCTCGAGGAGCCGCCGCTTGCGGTCGACGCCCCCGCCGAATCCGCCGAGTTTCCCCCCGGCCGCCACGACCCGGTGGCAGGGAACGCCGAGGCAGAGCGGATTCCTCGCCATCAGCTGACCCACGGCCCGCGCGGCGCCCGGTCGCCCCGCCGCCTCCGCGATCTCCCCGTACGTGCGCACCTGGCCGTACGGAATCCGCGCCACCGCCGCATCAACCCGGCGGGCGAAGGGCGTCGAACCCGGAAGATCGAGAGGCCCGAAGCTCACGCGGCCGCCCGCGAAGTACCGGGCGATCTTCCGGCGGAAGGGACGGACCGCCTGGGGATCGCGTTCGGCGAATCCCAGGCCCGCGAGCGCCTCGGACCCGGCCCCCCACCGAAGCAGGGCCAGCCGCCCGCCGCGGACCGCCGCGATCCCCCGCCCGAAGGGAGTCGGCACGTAGTCGAATTTCAGCGTCATGTTCTCACCTTGATACGGAAGACCCTGGCAAAGGTGGTGTCGACCAGGCCGGGGGCCCGCGCCGGAAGGGCCGCCGCTTCCTCGGGCGCCTGGAGCCGGATTTCCGCCTTCCGCGGCACCTTCTGGAAAAACTCCGATTCCGTCGGACGGTATCTCATCGCGTTGCCCTGTCCGTCCAGATAGGGCTTCCACGGGGTCAGCTGATGAAGGCGTTCCACCACCACGAACCGCGTGGGGGCGCCGGGCGCCGCTCCCCGCACTTTCCACCGGCCGCCTTCCCCCAACCGCAATTCGAGATCGCGGATCGTCGCTTCCGCGATCGTCGCGTAGACCGGCTTCACGATGCGTCCGAACTCGACCTCCCCCGCCGGCTCCGAGCCCCAGATCGCGCAGACGCTGATCGCCACGGGCGACTCGGGCGCCTCCACGAGCCCCTGCCAGGCCTTGATGGCGAGGTTGCCCTTCGGAAAAAAGGCGCCGTACGCCGCGACAAAGACGATCGCCGCGGCGATGGCGGCGGCCGTGAGCAGCCAGGGACTGCCCTTTCGGGCCCACGTCACGTACACGGCGACGAAGAAGGCGAAGGCGTAGACGACGATGAAGAGCATCGCGGACTCGCGCTTCGCGGGAATCCACCGCTCGGTCACGACGTAGGGCGCGATCTGCGGATCCACCGCGGGGAATCGCGCCGTGGGCTCGGCCAGTCGCGCGAGAAGGTCGCGCCGGGGCTGGGTCACGAGGGCGCCGCCCAGCGCGCGCCAGACCGTCATCGTCAAGTCGGGCCTCCAGCGATCGGAGGCCACGACCGCGTCGACGATTTCCAACGCGCCCATGTCCGCCGCTTCGTTCCAGTCGACCGGGTCGGAGGGGACAAACAGGACGGGAGGTCCCTTCTCCTGAACCGTCAGCTTCTGGCGTTGCAAAGACTCGGCTTCCGGATGGGCGGGATCGACGAGGACCAGCCGAGCGTCGCCCAGGAATTCGAGCGGGCCGATCAGCGGCCGGCGGTCCACCTCCCCCGAGGGACCGCGGAGAATCACCTCAACCTTGGCGCCGCTCCCGACGGCCACGACGGGGAGGATCACCGCGACGGTGCCTCCCGCCGGAATGCGCACGGGTCGCGTCACGCGGATCCCGGTGTCGCCGGTGGCGGTGAGTTCGCCTTCGAAAGGGGCCGGACTTGCCAGCCGGACCTTGAGGGGCAGCCAGCAGCCGCTCCGCGCCAGGCGGCCCGTCATCGATTGGACTTCCTGGATCGCGGGACGGTCCTGGAACGCGAGCAGGGTGATGATCAGAACCGGAAGCACGCTCCGATTCTATTCGCGCCCGGCGGTGGAGTCTACGGGACGCAGAGGCGGGCCGTTGGTCAGCTTCCGGTTCCCCCTTCCCCGTTCCCCGTTCCCCGTTTCAGAAGCTCCAAGTTTCGAGCCCGAGGGGAGGACGGAGCACCAAACGGACCCATTACCCAGATTCAAGCTTCAAACCGGCTCTGATGCCCGGGATCTGAGGAATGGTCCCGAGGCGAGAATCGCGACGGCGAGTATGCCGAAAACGGCGGCTTGCGCCCCGGGCGCCCACGAGATCGACGCTCCCGGCTGGAGCTGCGCCGCGGCCCAGAAGGGCGAGAGCACCGCGAGGAATTCCAGGCGCGATCCGCCCCCGACCTCGCCCGAGAGGAATCCCAGGAAGGGGAAGAGGGCGGAGACCGTGAAGAAGGCCAGGAAATACCAGGGCCGCGTCCGGTTCCATCCGAACTGGCCCACGAGCACCGTGACGAAGCAGGCGATCGCGCCCACGAGGAGGTGGCCCCTGAAGAACTGGCCGACGGTGATCTGCGAAAGATCCTGGGTCACGAGGGCGAGCGGCAGCGCCACCACGATCAGGACGCCGACCTGGAGGATGAGGAGGTGGGACTCGGCGCCGGGCCCGGCCGTCTTGACCGCGGCTTCCATCGCGGGCCGGAGCAGCCGGGGCATGAAGAAAGGCCAGAGGACCGTCACGAAAAAGAGCTCGACCTCCATCAGGCAGAGAAAGACGCCCTCGGGTCCGATCGAGGCCAGCCCGAAGGGGAGCATCCCGCCGATCGCGACGAGGAGCGCGCCGCACGTGAGGCCGGTCCACGCCAGGTAAAGGGCGAGAGCGCGAGGTACGTTCAGTTGCATCACCCGACTCCTATCCGCATACGACAAATCGGCTATTTCGGCTTGCGCACAAACCCGGTTTCCATCAGCCGGACCCGCGCGGGCCCCTTCTGATGGACCTTGACGACCGCGACCCCTTCCAGTCTCGGATAGTTTTCCGCGGTCCGGCGGAGATTGTCCAGCTTCTCGCCGATCGACGGCTCGCCGAACCGGGCCGCCGAGGGCGCCCGGCCCCACCCGATCACGGAGCCCGAGACCGTGACGAAGCCGAGTTCGGGGGCCTGCGGGTCGCGGCGCCCGTTCACGTTGGAGACGTCGACCATCCGCAGGTTGAGACCCCGCAGGAGGGCCTCCCCTTCCGCGACCGAGGCCAACTCGAGCGCGGCCGCGATCTCGGCGCCCTCCCACGTCCGGCCCGCGGCGGGCGGGACGCCGGCGGCTCCCACGACCTCCATCGCCGCCTTCGGCACCCGGTCGTACGCCCCGGGAAGGCGGACGCCTTCGCGATCGACCAGGACGTAACCGCCGGGCCGGCGCACGGCGAGCCGCACGGCGCGCATCTCGAGGCGCACCCGGACCTGGTCGGGGAAGAGGCGCTCCACCGCGATGACCCGGCGGACCCACGGGTTCGCCTCGAAGGAGGCCGCGACATTCCGCACGAGGTCGGGGTCGAGGAGACTGGCGCGCCCCGCCGGAAGCGTGACGACGCTCTCGGGCGCCGCGGGATCGGCCCATGGAGGGGCCACGCCGGCCCGCGCCATGTTCTTCGGAATACGGAACTCGGGCGCGGTGAGGACGGCCATGTAGACCGAGCGGTGAATCAGGAGGACGATGAAGATGAGCGCCCCCGCGGCGGCGGCGCGGAGTCCGAACTTCGCGAGGAGGGACCGCCGCTCGGCGACGGCTTTGGTCAGGGCGCGCCACCCGGCGGCAAGCCGGGCGGCGGTTGAGCGCAGCGACATTGAGGCCCTCGGCGTCCGGACCCTCCGGGCGTCAAGGTCTATATCGTCCACCCTGCGGAGAAGCTTGACGGAGGGAGGGGAATGGTGCGTCCGCCAGATTTCAGACTTCAGACATCCGACTTCAGCCGGAACGCGGACTGAGAACTACTGAAGTCCGAAGTCTGAAGTCTCACTGGAGCCGCCGCAATCACAACAGAGCGGCGGCAACCCAGGACCCGGTTTCCCGCTCGCGTCGGAAGGCGAGCCGGAGCATCCGGTCGCAGAGGTCGGCGTACGCGAGCCCCGCCGCGCGCGCCGCCTTGGGAAGGAGGCTGCGCTCGGTCATGCCGGGGATCGTGTTCACCTCGAGGACCTGGATTTCGTGGAGCGGGGTGAGGAACAGGTCGACCCGGCTCGCGCCCTCG
>DASXTT010000291.1:0-14741 GCA_036505255.1 Planctomycetota bacterium
CCAAGGTCGCGCGCTTCCACTCCATGAGCGCCGAAATGCGCGCCTTCTGCGAATCGGAGAGGTTCAGCGTCGAGGCCATGGTCTCGATATTCGGCTCGTCTCCCAGGATCAACACCGCCTGGAATTCCCGCTCGCCGACCGACTCAAAGACCAGCCTCATCACGCCCGCGCGGATTTCGGTTTCTTTCGGCACCGCGAGCGCTTCGCCCGAACTCATGGAGAGCGTGAACGCGCGGCCGGCCCTCGCGGTCGTCGATGGATTCGATCGGGCCATTCCCGTGCTCGGGGCGGGGGCCGGGGCGTCCCAATCGATGGCCCGAATCATCTCCTCTATGACGGGTTCCGGTTCGGAAACGTGGGGTTTGGCGGAGAAGTCGAGCCGGTCCAATCCCGCCAGCGGAACCAGGAGATTCCGCGCGGCGAGTCGGGCGCCCCACATGCCGGCGATCAGCGCCAGGAGCAGCGCGATGACCGCCACGACGTTCGATCGGCGTCCCACAGTTCCGGTCCCCTCGAAACTCACTTGCGGTCCGCGGGAGCCTCCGCGTCGACCGTCACGACGACGCCCTGCGGAATCTTCCCGTCCTTCTTGAGTTGTTCATACTTCGCCTGCTGGGCGGAGTCCAGTTCGTTCTTGATCGCGGCCTCGTACCGGCGCTCGATCTCCATCCCCTTCTTGAGCGCCGACCCCGAGAGACCGCCTTCATCCTCCGTGAACAGTTTGCCGAGCTCCGCCCGCTTCTGCTTCAGGAGCTCCGCGATTCTGACCTTTTGAGAGGCCGTCAGGTTCAGTTCCTTTTCCAGGACCTTCTCGAGGTCCTCCGGATTCGGGATTTTCGGCAGGTGACCGTACTTCTCCTTCAGGATACGGTCGACGGCGCGCGCGACCGCCTCCTCAAATGCCGGTGTAAGTGCGGCGCTTTCGCTCATCTTCGCCTCGGGCTCCGAAGGCGTCCCCGATGGAGCGGTCGGGTCGGAGTCGGCCCGCCGCGCGGGGCGGCCGTCGGGACCTTCCGCGAAGTTGCCCGCTCCGTACTCGCGACCCGCGGAACGGGACTCCCGCTCGCCCGCGGAGCCCGGCCGCAAGGGATCCTTCCGGTTTCCGCCCAGCGCGTTTTCCACCGTCGCCAGGCGGACGGTCAGGGCGCGATTCTGGATGACCAGAACGGTGACCGCCGCGGTCAGGGCGACCAGGACAAAGACGTGCGCCGCCATGAATCGGGGCATGAGGGGTTCTCCCGGGGTCTCTCAGAGGTACGCCCCCCGGCCCTTAGTCGTTGGGAGGGAGCAGGCAGGTTTGGAACCGCATTCGAGATGACGCCTCTGTCCTCCGCTCTGGCTCGGAACTCGAAGCTTCTGGAGCTGGAATCTGGGAGCCGGGAACTGGATCCCGCCCCGCCTCCAGTTGACGCGGGCCGCCGGGCGGGGTATTCTTCCCTCGGAAGAGGGGGAAAGGGCACTTCGAAGTTTCGACGGGCCACCCTCTTTCCGCACGACGTTCCGACCGAGAGAGAGGGGATTCCGACATGGGCGCCGCTTTGCCGATGAAAAAGCCTGCATCGACGCGGCCGACCGCCGCACCGAAGTCGGGACACGACCATCCCACGACTACCACCCGCGTCTTCGCCGACGAGCTCGCGAAAAAACAGCGCGAGATCTCCGTCTCCGAATTCTTCGCCAAGAACCGCCACCTCCTCGGATTCGACAGCCCGAGGAAGGCCCTGCTCACGGCGGTGAAGGAGGCCGTGGACAATTCACTCGACGCCTGCGAGGAGGGCAAGATCCTCCCCGAGGTCGAGGTGAAGATCGAAGTGGCGGCGAACGGGGGCCCGGCGCCGGCGCCGTCGCAGGCCGAGCGGTTCGTCGTCACGGTCACCGACAACGGCCCGGGTATCGTCCCCGAGCAGATCCCGCGCATCTTCGCGAAGCTTCTCTACGGCTCCAAGTTCCACCGCCTCCGCATGAGCCGGGGCCAGCAGGGGATCGGCATCTCCGCGGCGGGCCTCTACGGCATGCTCACCACCGGGAAGCCCGTGCGCGTCCTCTCGCGGTGGACCGAGAAGAAGCCCGCGCGCTACGTCGAGATCCAGATCGACACCGCGAAGAACGAGCCCAAGAAGCTGGCCGATCGCGACCAGGAATGGGACCGGCCGCACGGCACCCGGGTTTCGATCGAGCTCGACGGCCGCTACCAGAAGGGGCGGACCTCCGTCGACGAGTTCCTCGAGCAGGTGGCCATCGCCAACCCCCACGCGAAGATCGCTTACGTCAACCCCGAGGGACAGCGCGTCGAGTTCCCGCGCCTCATGGCGGAGCTTCCCCCGGCGCCGCGCGAGATCAAGCCCCATCCGTACGGAATCGAGCTCGGCGTCCTCCTCAAGATGATGCAGGACACGAAAAGCCACTGGCTCTCAGGTTTCCTTTCAAGCGACTTCTCGCGCGTCTCGCCCAAAGTGGCGCAGGAAATCAGCGATCGGGCGGGCCTGAAGGCCACGACCAAGCCGCGGACGATCGTGGGCGAATCCGCGGAGCGCCTCTACAAGGCGATCCAGCAGACGAAGCTCATGAACCCGCCCACCGACTGCCTCTCGCCGATCGGCGAGAAGGCGGTGCTCGCGGGCCTCTACAAGCAGATCCGCGGCGACTTCTACACGGCCGTGACGCGCTCGCCGGCGGTCTACCGCGGCAATCCATTCGTCATCGAGGTGGGCCTCGCGTACGGGACGGGGTCGGCGAAGGTCGCCCCGGGCGCGGCGGAGGCCGAGGAAGCGGGGCCGCTCGCCGAGGGCGAGGAGAAGGAGGCCGAGGTCCCGCTCGCGCGCCTGCTCCGGTTCGCCAACCGAGTGCCGCTCCTCTACCAGCCCGGGGCGTGCGCCATCACCAAGGCGGCGCTCGAGACCGCCTGGCGGAACTACGGGATCACCCAATCGCGCGGGGCGCTTCCCCAGGGGCCGCTCGTCATCTTCGTCCACATGGCGAGCGTCTGGGTCCCCTTCACGAGCGAGTCGAAGGAGGCGATCGCCGATTACGACGAGATCCGCAAGGAAATCCGGCTGGCGCTCAACGAGGCGGGGCGCCGGCTCGCGACCTTCCTGCGGAGGCGCGACCACGCGCTCGACGAGCTCAAGCGGCGCGACGCCTTCGAGGCCTACATCGAGGAGGTCGCGGACGCCTGCAAGCGGCTGAAGAAGGGGAAGCTCGACGCGGAAGACCTCAAGAAGCGGCTCCAGAAGATCGCCCACTCGGTCACCGGCGGCGAGAAGACGGACGCGCTGGCGAAGAAAAAGCCCGACGCCGGCCCCGCGCCGGAAAGCACGATCATTGTGACCGAGAAGGGACCCGAGGGGGCGGTTCCAACCCATGAAGTCGTGAGTCATGAGTCGGGAGTCGCAAGTCAGAAGACCCCCGGGAAGAAAACGAAATCCGCGAGAAGGAAGAAGTAATCCATGACCAAATCAAGCGTCGAGGACCGCCTCATCGGCCTGGCCGATCTCGTCGTCGAGGCGGCGCAGAAGAAACGCGATCCGGAGATCGAGATCCCGGTCCGGGCGCTCTCCAACGTCGCGTTCAACCCGAAGCGGCGCATCATCGAAATGGGGAAGGCGACTCAGGGCCGCTCGTTCTTCAACATGGGCATGGCGCGGAAATTCATGCAGACGATTCTCGTCGCGGACGCCCTCGCGGAGCTCCAGCGCTCGGACGTCACGACGTCCCTGCGCGAGATCTACTACCGGACGAAGCACACCCTGAAGGACACGAGCGAGAACACGTTCGACGACCAGGACGAAAGCGACCCGCTCATCGAGGATCTCGAGGTCGCCCTGGCCGCGCTTCGCGAGGAGCTGAACGTGGCGGCCGAGGGCCGCGGGAGCATCGTGGGGAACGTCACGCTCGTGGACGATGGGGACACGATCGACTGCACCCGGGCCGGCAAGAGCGGCCACACGGTCCCTTCGATCTGCGAGGAGCCAGGAATCCGCATCCGCAAGTGCACCGCCGATTTCGTGCTCCTCGTGGAGAAGGCGACGCAGTTCAACCGCCTCTCCGAGGACAAGTTCTGGAAGCGCCACAACTGCGTCCTGCTCACGGGCAACGGCCAGCCGCCCCGGGGGGTCCGGCGCCTCTGCCGGCGCATCCACGACGAATTCCGCAAGCCGCTCTACGTCCTCGTCGACAACGACCCGTGGGGCTACTACATCTACTCGGTCGTCAAGCAGGGCTCGATCAACCTCGCATTCGAGAGCCAGCGGATGGCGATCCCCGACGCCAAGTTCATCGGTCTCTCGAGCTTCGATCCCGAGAAGCACAAGCTCCCCCGGAACGTCGGGATCAAGCTGAACGAGAAGGACATCGCCCGCGCGAAGGAGATCCTGGCCTACCCGTGGTTCCAGAAGAAGGAGTGGCAGAAGGAGATCAAGGCGATGCTCGCGAGCGGCCTCAAGTACGAGCTGGACTCCCTCGCGAACAAGAATTTCCGCTACCTGACGACCGACTATCTCCCGAAGAAGCTCAAGGAAAAGGACTGGCTCGACTGATTTCCCGACATTTTCGGTAAACGTTCGAGCCGGCCGACCGTCTTATAAGGTAAGACGATGCCCAAGCTCAACCTGATCGGGATGGTGGTTCTCAGTCTCGCCGTCGCGGGCGGCGCGGCGGTCCTGGCCCTCCGGGGCGAAGGTCCGCGCCCGGACTCCCGCCGCCTGGGCTCGCTCCTCCGCCAGCTCGGCGATCCCGACCCGGACATCCGGCGCGACGCCGAGCGGGAGTTGAAGGCCTTCGGGCCGAGGGCGACGGCCGCCCTGCGCGAAGCGGCCGACGGACCCGACCCGGTCCTCGCCGGGCGCGCGCGCGCCCTGCTCGGCCTGAAGCCGGTCGACCGTCCCCAGGAACCCCCGGACGGCGTCGCGATCGCCGATCCCCCGGCTCCGGTCGAGGGCGTCCGGCTCTCTCTTCAGGTCACCTCGAATCCCGGCCGCCCCGGGGAGGCGGTCCGATATTACCTTCGTCTGCACAATGGCGGGAGAAAGGCGATCGCCATCGCCTGCCATCGCCGGAACGGCCCGGCGATCTACGTCGCGTTCGGGGTTTTCGAACGGATCGACGCCGAGGGCCGCGTCGTCGCGCTCCAGGAGGATCCCGACCCCGACACGGAGGACGATCCCGCCGAGCTCGGGTTCGTGACCGTTTCGCCCGGGGAGACGCTGGATCTCGCTCCGGGAGCGGGCGTGCTTCGGGTCGGCGCGTCGGGAACCTTCAACGTCCGATTCGCGTACGAGGCCTCAGAGGGAAGCGCGTACAGGAAAGCGCTGACCGGATCCCATCACGCCGCCTCGGCCCTGCCGTCGGAACGGATCGTCTCCAACGCCGTCGCGATCAACGTTCCGTAGTGCGTTCACCGTTCACCGCTCTGATTTTACGGCCAACGGTCGACGGCTGACGGCAAACTACCCCGCATCACCCGGGGTAGCCGCCTGCGGGGCGGGTTTCACGGGCGCTGGGGGAGGCGCGGCCTTTCCATCCAGGCGGATGCGGCGGTCGCGGTCCGGATCGCGGAGCTTCTTGAGGTACTCCTCCGTGGAGAGCGGGACCATCAGCCGGGTCCCGCAGGAGAGGCAGAAGAAGCGGGGGTAGAAGAGGACGGCGTCGTCCTCCGACAGGACATTCCGGCGGCCGCACTTAGGGCAATTGAGCGTGTAAGTCACGACCCGTTCCCCCGGGGGACTCTTGAGATAGCCGTTTTCGCCGCGGGCGTCAAGATGGCGTCCTCGACCCGTGACCCGCGACCGAGGACTCGGGACTTCTTCTCTTCGACTCTCGACGCGCGACTCTCGACTCGTGACTCCCCCCTTCGGGGGGGGTATCCTCTCTCCTCCATGCCCAAGGTGATCAAGGTCGATTACGGATCGCTCACGCGTCATGTCTTCGCCATCCACAAGGAGTCGGTGCTTCAGCGGCTTGACATCTACATCCACAAGCGGCTCCCCGAGTACTCGCGCACGCTCGTCCAG
Organism: Planctomycetota bacterium; assembly: GCA_036505255.1. GTDB lineage: Bacteria > Planctomycetota > MHYJ01 > MHYJ01 > JACPRB01 > DASRJF01. Next base: position 6,009 of record DASXTT010000291.1, read on the forward strand.
AAGCTGATCAAGGAGGGGCGCGTCACGGTCAACGGGCATCCGACGAAGCCCGCGTACGAGATCAACCTCGGCGACGAAATCGCCGTCGACGTGCCGAAGCTGATCCTGCCGCACGTCGTCGCGAGCGACATCCCGCTCGAGATCATCCACGAGGACGAGCACCTCATCGCCATCAACAAGCCCCCCGACTTCGTCGTCCATCCCGCCGCGGGCCACTGGGACGACACGCTCGTCAACGCGCTCCTCCACCACTGCGGGGTCCTCCCCGAGACGGACGACGTCTACAAGCCCGGCATCGTCCACCGCATCGACAAGGACACGAGCGGGGTCATCATCGCCGCCAAGACGGCGAGGGCCCACGCGGCCATGACGAAACAATTCCAGGACCGGACCGTGGAGAAGGAGTACCTCGCGATCGTCGACGGCGAGATGGCGTTCGACGAGGACGTGATCGAGAAGGCCATGGACCGCCATCCGAAGGACTTCGAGCGGATGGCCGTCGTGAAGAAGGGGAAGGGCAAGCCCGCGACGAGTTTCTACCAGGTGCGGGAGCGGTTTCGCGGCCACACGCTGGTCCTCGTGGCGCCGAAGACCGGGCGCACGCACCAGATCCGCGTGCACCTCGCGTCGATCGGCCACCCGTGCACGAGCGACGCGGCGTACGGCTCGGGGAAGTCCGTCTACCTGCGCGACCTGGCGGGCGAGGGCGCGGCCGATCCGCGCGTGCCGGACCCCGAGCGGCCCATCCTGGCGCGGCAGGCGCTCCACGCGTTCCGGATCGCCTTCATCCATCCGGGGACGGGGGAGAAGGCGCAGTTCGAGGCGCCGCTTGCGGCCGACATGGCGCTCCTGGTGGAATTGTTGCGGACCTACCGGTCCGCCACGGCCTGAGGCCGTTGTCGGACTTCGGACTTCAGAAGCCGTCAACTGAGAACTGATCTGAAGTCTGATTTCTGAAGTCTGATGTCTGAAGTCTGATGTCTATGATTCGTCAATTTGGTACCATCTTGGGGAAGGGGGCATCCATCCATGGGCCAGGCGCGCGCTCGAGTCACCGAAGCCGACATCTCCTACCTGGCGGTGTCGCTCTTCGACAAGGTGAGGTCGATCAAGAGCAGCCATCCCTCGGTCGCCCGCCAGATCGACCGGCTGGAGCGCGAGATCCGCGAGCGCCTCGAGTCCGTCCGGGTCCAGATCGCGAAACTGAACCGCCACGACCGCGAGCTGGTCACCGTCCTCGTCATCAACGGCCTGCACCGCACCGCCGACGAGATCCTCATCGAGAAGTAACCGTTCCGACTTTCCCTGCGCGAAGCCTCACCGAAGCCATCGTGTCGCGTCGCGAGACTCGAGACTCGCAACGGTCGACTCTTGACTCCCCAAGTGGGGCTTCCTAGAATTGCCGGTCCTTATCCGCCTTGGTTCGATTCCCCGGACCCTCCGTCAGAGGGGCGCGTGGACCCGGCGAGGTCGCCGTCCGAAGGACGGCCGCCGGCGCGACGCGCGGCTCGGGGAGCCCGCGGGACGGTTGGCAGCCGTCCACGGGCACGTCGGCCGGGGCGGGCAGGTCGAAAGACCCCGTTTGGAGGAAACGATGCCGTCCACGTTCATCGATCCCAAGGCGCTCCTGGTCGCCGGCGTCCACTTCGGGCACAAGGTCAGCCGGTGGAACCCCAAGATGGCGCCGTTCATCTTCGCCCGCCGGAACCTCATCCACATCATCGACGTCCGTGAAACGGTGAAGGGGCTCCTCAAGGCCTGCCACTTCCTCGAGAGGATCGCCTCCCGCGGCGAGCTCATCCTCTTCGTGGGCACCAAGCGGCAGGCGTGCACCGTGATCCGGGACGAGGCGAAGCGCTGCTCCATGCCGTACGTCGCGGAGCGCTGGCTCGGCGGCACCCTGACGAACTACGCCACCATCCGCGAGCGGCTGAGCCGGCTCAAGACCATCGAGACCTGGGAGGAGGACGGCACGATCCACCGGTACGGCAAGAAGGAGCAGGCCGGCATCGCCCGCGAGAAGCGGAAGCTCATCCGCAACCTCGACGGCATCCGCACGCTCGACCGGCTCCCCGCCGCCCTCATGATCATCGACCCCTGCCACGAGTCCATCGCCGTAGCCGAGGCGGACAAGGTGGGCGCGGCGACCGTGGCGCTCATCGACACGGACGGCGATCCCGAGAAGATCGACGTCCCGATCCCCGGCAACGACGACTCGATGAAGGTCATCAAGATCGTCGTCGCCAAGCTCGCCGACGCCGTGATCGAGGGCCGCGCGAAGGCCCCGCACATCGCGATACCCGAGCCCGTGCCCCAGCAGGTCGTCTCGGTCGGCGGGCGCGAGCGCGGCGGCCGCGGCCGGGGCGAGCGGCTCTTCGGGTTCGGCGGCCGGGGTCCGGGCGGCGGAGGCCGCGGCCGGGGACCCGGCGGGCCGCGTCCGGCGCCGGCGGCTCCCGCGGCGCCTCCCCAGTAGCCGTCATCGGGCCTCTTTTCTGAAGTCTGACCTCTGAAGTCTGATGTCTGAAGTCTGAAGTCTGGGAAAAAGAGACAACACAATGCCCGACATCGATCCCAAGCAGGTCATGAAACTACGCGCCGAAACCGACGCGAGCATGATGGAGTGCAAGAGGGCGCTCGTCGAGGCGGACGCCGACTTCGACAAGGCCAAGGAAATCCTCCGCAAGCGGCTCGGCGAGATCGCCGACAAGAAGGCGGGCAAGGAGACGACGGTGGGCGCCATCGGCGCCTACGTTCACGCTACCGAGGGGGTCGGACGCGTCGGCGCCCTCGTCGAACTGGGGTGCAACACCGATTTCGTCGCCAAGAACCCTGAGTTCCAGGCCCTGCTTCGCGACCTCGCCATCGGCGTCGCGGCGTTCGATCCCAAGTACATCTCGAAGGACCAGATTCCCGCGCCCCTCCTCGAGGAGGAGAAGGCCCGGTACGCGGCCGACGTGAAGGGCAAGCCGCCCCAGATCGTCGAGAAGATCCTCGAGGGCAAGCTCGAAAAGAACCTCTACTCGCGCCTCTGCCTCCTTCACATGCCCTACCCCAAGGAGGACGAGTTCAAGGGCTCCTACGGGGAATTCATCAAGTCGAAAATCGGCAAGCTCGGCGAGAACATCGTCGTCCGGCGCTTCCAGCGCATGGAATTGGGCCGGTAGCTTCCGAATCCCGGTTTCGGAAGCTCGGAGCTTGAGGCTTCGGAAGCTGGAAACTTGGAACTGGAAACTGGATACTGGCCCCACACCCAATGTCCACCCCCAAATACAAGCGCGTCCTCCTCAAGATCAGCGGGGAGGCGTTCTGCCGGGAAGGCGGTCACGGGATCGACATCGACGAGGCGCGCTCCACCGCGCGCCAGATCGTTGAGGCGAGCAAGGTCGGCAGCCAGGTCGCGGTGGTCGTGGGCGGCGGCAATATCGTCCGCGGCGCCGGGATCGCCCCCTCCGGGATCAACCAGGCCACCGGCGACTACATGGGGATGCTCGCCACCATCATCAACGCGCTGGCGCTCCAGGACCTCATCGAAAGCCTCGGGAAGGCGACGCGCGTCCTGACGGCCCTTCCGGTCCACGCCGTCGCCGAGCCGTGGATCCGCCGCCGCGCGATCAGCCACCTCGAGAAGGGAAGGATCATCATCCTCGCGGCCGGGACGGGGAACCCGCATTTCACGACCGACACGGCCGCCGCCCTGCGCGCCGCCGAGATCGGGGCCGAGGTGCTCCTCAAGGGAAGCAAGGTGGACGGCGTGTACGACCGCGACCCGAACGAAAACTCCAAGGCGAAGCGCTTCGACCGGCTCACCTACCTCGACGTCCTCAACAAGCGGCTCGGCGTCATGGACGTCACGGCGATCTCGATGTGCATGGAGCACCGCCTCCCGATCATCGTCTTCAACCTCCGCAAGGAGGGAAACATCGTGCGGGCGGTGCGCGGCGAGCCGATCGGGACGATCATCGGCGAGGAGGCGGGGGAGAAGGAGTCGCGGCCGGCCAGGAAAGGGTCCTGAGTCCATTGTCCGAGGTCCGAAGTCGCCGAAGGTTCGAAGCCGGAGGTTCGGAGTCCAAGGTCCGCGGAGCGGACGCGCCGGCCAAGGGCATGGGATGTCGGACATCGGACCCGGGGCCTCTTTCGACGTTGGACGTCGGACCTTGAACTTCGGACTACTCCGGGGAGTGATACATGCCCTACGACGACATCGTCCTCGAGGCCGAGGAGAAGATGGAGAAGGCCGTCGAGGTCGTGGCGACGGAGTTCAAGGGGGTCCGCACGGGGCGCGCCACCCCCGCCCTCGTCGAGGGGGTCAAGGTCGACTACTACGGCGCCCCGACCCCGCTGAAGTCGCTCGCCTCCATCACCGTCCCGGAGCCGCGCCTGCTCATGGTCAAGCCCTTCGACCCCGGCGCCCTGGACGGGATCATCAAGGCGATCCAGAAAGCCGACCTGGGACTCAACCCCCAGAGCGACGGCAAGATCGTCCGCGTCGTCGTGCCCCCGCTCTCCGAGGAGCGGCGCAAGCAGATGTCGAAGCTCGTCAAGGAGCTGGGCGAGAAATCGAAGCTCGCCATCCGCAACGTCCGGCGCGAGGCGAACTCCGTCGCGGACTCGGAGGAGAAGGACAAGGACATGTCCGAGGACGACAAGAAGCGCACCAAGGAGGAGATCGACCGCCTCACGAAGGAGTACGAGGCCAAGGTCCAGGACCTCGTCGACAAGAAGACGAAGGAAGTGATGGAGGTGTGACGAAGAGCCGCTTCACGCATGACGCATCGCGCATGACGGCGGCCGGTGAACACGCTTGTTGGCGCTGCTCGTGATGCGTGATGCGTAATGCGTAATGCGCTCCTCGCCCTGGTCCTCGCCGCGGCCCTGATCGCGTTCGCGGTCGGCGCGGAGTCCGCGGTCGGCAGCGGGATGGGGTACGTGGTGCTCTCGTGCAGCCCGCTGCTCCTCCTGGCGGCCGCCGCCGCGCTGGCCCTTTCGTGGGCCCGGAGCCGTGCCGACGCCCTCCGGACGGCTCTCGCGAAACTCGAGGGGTCGATAGGGCAAGAACCCGTCGAGGCGTGGAGAGGCGCGTCGTCCGCGGCCGCGGCCGTGTTCGCCGCGCTCACCGTCCTCACGCTGCAGTCGGCACTCGAGATTCCGCTTCCCGCCAGCCTGGTCGCTCTCGCGCTGGCACTGATCGCTGGGGCGCTCATCCGGCGGGGCGCCATCCCCGCCCTCCCCCTGATCGTCCCGATCGTGGCCCTCGGCGCGATGGTCCCGGCTTTTACGGCGTCGCCCGATCCGGCGCTGAAATGGGGCTTCGTGGCGGTCGCGCTCCTCGCCGGGGCCTGCGTTTGCAGGGCGGGGGTGCAGCTCGCGCTGCGGACGCTGGGCGGCATGAAAGGCGGAACGCGCCTTGTGTCGGCGATCGTCGGCTCGGTGGGGGCCGCGGGCGCGGCGATGGCGCTCCAGTTCCTGGGCGCGCCGGCAACCGCGTGGGTCGCGGTGCTGGCGGCCCTGATGGCGCCGTCGCTCCTGCGCCGCGGACATGCCGCGTTGTTCATTCCCGCGGCGGCGGCCTCCGTCGCTCTCGCGGTGCACGCGCACGTCGGCTTCTGGGCGTTCTTCCTCATGCTCACCGCCGCGATCGCGTGGCTCGCGGCCGACTGGATCCGCCGGCTGGAGCCCCGCTTGGCGGCGCACGGCGCCGAAATCGACGCGATTCCCGAAAGTCGGCGCGGCCCCTGGATCGCGCTCGCGGCGTGCGCGGGCCTCGTCGTCGAACTCGTCCTCGTCCGGTGGCAGTCCTCGAGCTTTCAGCTCTTCGCCTATTTCAAGAATGTCACGCTCTTCTCGGCGTTCCTGGGCCTCGGGATGGGGTACGCCGTCGGCCCGTCGCGGCCGCTGATGGCGGCCCTCGTCCTGCCGGCGCTGAGCCTGCAGGTCGTGCTGTTCCATGGACTGCGCTTCAGCCTCCTCCAGCCGGTGCTTCAGAATCCCGTCCCCGAGCAGATGGCCCTGGGCATGAGCGGAGGGGGATCCTTCGCGCGGGTCGTCGTCACGTACGCCTTCCTCCTGCTCACGTTCGCGGCCACCGCGCTCACCTGCGTCCCGCTGGGACAGCTCGCCGCGCGGCTCATGCGCCGGGGCGATCCGCTCAAGGCGTACGGATGGAATCTCGCGGGGAGCGTCGGCGGCGTCCTCCTGTTCGCGGCGCTGGCCCACCTCTGGTCGCCGCCCGCGGGCTGGCTCGTGATCGCGGGCCTGATAATGGCGCCGTTTTTCGCCGTGGGCCGGGACGCGAGGCTTGGCATCCCGTCGGCGGTGTGCCTGGCCGCGGCTCTGCTTGTGCTCCTCCAGCCGCGGGATCCGAAGGAGCTCGAGGTGCATTCCCCCTACCAGGTGCTCGTGATGGAGCACCGCGCGCAGGAGCCGCCGACGCTGAGCGTCAACAACGTGTACTACCAGAACGTCCTGGACCTGCGTCCGGAGTCCGTCCGGCGGAGCGCCAAGTTGCGCGCCGCGGCGGCCCACTACGAACTGCCGCACCGGCTGCGGGCGCGCCCGGGGAGTGTGCTCGTCGTGGGCAGCGGAACCGGCAACGACGTCGCGGCCGCGCTGCGGGCCGGGTCGCCGAGGGTGGACGCCGTGGAGATCGATCCGGCGATCCTGCAGTTCGGCACCCTTCATCCGGAGCGGCCTTACGCCGATCCGCGGGTGCGCGCGATCACCGAGGACGCGCGGCAGCACCTGCGGCAGACTTCGGAGCGCTACGACCTCATCGTGTACGGCCTCCTCGATTCCCACACGCTCCTTTCCGGCCGGTCGAACGTGCGGCTCGACAGCTTCGTCTACACCGTCGAGGGGTTCCGGGACGCGCGCGCCCGGCTGACGCCGGACGGCGTCGTGGCCCTCGCCTTCTGCGTGCTGACCGACGAGATCGCGCGCAAGCTCTATCTCATGCTCCGGGAGGCGTTCGACGGGGCCGAACCCCGGGTCTTCCGGACCGCCTACGACGAGGGGATGGTTTACGCGATCGGACCCGGGCTTCGAGCCGGCGCGTCGCCGCCCGCCGGGGTCGAGGATGTCACCGCGCGCGTGCGCGGCCTCGCGGTGAAGGCCGACGTCTCGACCGACGACTGGCCGTTCCTGTACATGGGGCGCCGGCAGTATCCGAGGTCGTACCTCATCATGGCGATCGGCGTGCTCGGGCTCTCGGCGCTGCTGGTGCGGCGGGTGCTCCCCGGGGCGCGGATCCTGAGCGCCCCCGTCTTCTTCCTCCTGGGGGCGGGCTTCATGCTGATCGAGGCGAAGGCGATCACCCAGCTGGCGCTCGTCTTCGGGAGCACGTGGCAGGTCACGAGCGCGGTAATCGCGGCCGTGCTCGTGATGGCCTTCCTCAGCAACCTGCTGGTGTCGCGATGGGGCGGGGTGCGCACCGGCCCCGCGTATGCGCTGCTCGGTGTCGCGATCGTCCTGGGGATGCTCGTGCCCGTGAGCGCCTTCGCGGGCCTGCCGCCGCTCGCCGCCCGGGCGCTCGCGGCGGCGCTCGTGACGCTGCCGGTCCTCTTCGCGGGGTTCATCTTCTCGACGGAGCTGCGACGCGCCGCCGATCTCCCGGGGGCGCTGGCGTCCAACCTCGTGGGCGCGATGGCGGGAGGTCTGGTCGAATACAACTCGATGTACTTCGGTTTCAACGCGCTGGGCGCCGCCGCGCTCGCCCTGTACGCCGCGGCGTGGGCCTTCTCGCTCCGCCGGCCTTCGGGCGCTCCCGCCACGTCAGCTGCCTGATTTCAATCCCCGGCGCGGGCGTAGGCCCGGTGGACGAACCCCTCGAAACCCTCGATCCCCTCGGCGCGCTGAGGGATCGCCTCGATCGGGCGCACGGCCGGGCCCGGGACGTTTTCGTATCCCACGCCGACGTTTTTTAAACCCTCTCGCTCGATGATCCGGTTGAGCGCGTACCGGCGGTGGGCCGGGTCGGTCGAGCGGTCGGCGGGGGTGTCGTGGTAGGCGAGGCCGTCCTTCTCCTCGCCCGCGAGATAGTGAGCGTAGAGCCAGAAGCCGGCCTGGTCGACGACCTCGAGCCGGTAGGCCTCGGCGTTGAGCTCGCGCGAGACCGCGACGGCCAGCTCCTCGTCGGTGTAGCCCCACCGCGGCCGCGCGGCGTTGCTGTAGAAGCGGAACTCGAAGAGGCCAGTCCAGCGCCCGAGCCGGGGGGAGACCCAGAAGAGCCGGAGGCGCGACTCGTCGATTTCCTTCGTTCGCGAAGGATGATCCGCCGGCGTCATCGGCGAGGGTGAGAACCCCTTCGAGGCGAGGTGGCGGTCGAGGACTTCAAGCACCGAAGGTTGGGGTGCATCCACGTAAATGTGACCGAATCCCATGCTGCGAGGATTCTACCTGATGCTCCCGGCTCCCGGCTTCCGGCCACCGGCCTTCGGCAGGAAGCGGGAAGCCGGGAGCCGGGAGCCGGAAGCCACTCAGCGTCTTGGGGCTTGGTTTTGCTCCTCGACCTGCTGCTGCCGCTGCTGGCCATTGTTCGCGGGCCGGTCGCTGGTCTCCTCGCGGCGCATCCACTGCGCGTGAACCACCTGCCCCTGGAATTCCGTCTGGCAGCGGACCTGCTTTTCGAAATCGCGGACCGTCACGCAATTCCCGACCGCGTTCTCGGAATGCCGGCCCTTCTCGCGCCCTTCCTTCATGAAGATGGCGAGCGTCGAGGCGGAGGGCGCGGAGCCCCCC
>DASXTT010000292.1:0-30946 GCA_036505255.1 Planctomycetota bacterium
AAGGAAACCAAGGTCCCCAAGCACCTCGGTCGGACCCTCACCTTCGGATTCGCCGTGGAGATGAACTACCAGAACATGCCGGACCTGGTCTACAACCTGCTCCATCCCTCCCTCGAACCCATCCTCAACGTGTCCATCGCCGGCCTGTGCGTCTTCGTCCCCAAGCCGAATCCCGCCGAGGTGAGGGAAACGTTCACGGTACGGCCGGGCGAGGAGGCCGAGGTCCTGAAGAAGGTCAAGGAGGCGGAGGCCAATTACCCGCCCGCTCCGGTGCACGTGTACGTCACGTGCCAGGTGTTCGATTTCGATCCGGCCGGCATCCCCTCGTTCGTCACGAAGCCCTGAGGACGCCGGGGAACCATCAAGGGAGTCCGGAATGCAGGACGACGGCAGCGCGAAGAGTTTGAACTCCTCCCTCGAGAAGCACTGGGAGAAGATCGCGGTGGGCGCGGTGCTCGCCGTGCTCGTGATTTACCTCGGCGCCAAGGCGTTCGGTGAGGGGCAAGGCGCGACGAAGGTCATCGATGATGCCAGGAGAAAGCTGGAATCCCAGAGACCCATGGACAACGTCGCGGTCCCCCCGCCCACCTCCCGGAGTCTTGCGGCTCCTGCCCCGGCGACGGCGCCGGTCACCCCCAAGAAGTGGACCAGCTCCCACCTGCCCCCGCACATCGCGGATTTCAAGATCATCAGGGACGTCGAATTGAGCTTCCTGTTCCCCGAAATCCACCTTGACAGCAACTCGGTGGAGGTCGATGGCGCGGAGGTCACCTGGTCGCTCACGGTGCTCACGCCGGAGCCCGGCGTAAAACAGACTGTGCCGAAACCCGAGACTTTCTACTTCGTGATCGAGCGCCGAGTGAAGGGGAAAAACTGGGAGACGATCGGAACGATCAAACTCAAGGACATGGCCGATCCCAAGACCATCAGGGAGGCCAAGGAGTTCAAGGGGCTGAGGTACAAGGATGGAAAAACCCAGCCCAAGACCGATTACGAGTACCGGATCACGCTCGGGTGCAACGACCCCCAGTACAAGAACAAGCAACCGACCGAGATGACCACCCGGATCATCGGTCCGGTGGCGGTCCGGACACTGGGCCTGTTCGAATTCAGCCGCAATTTCAACAACATCCAGGGTGATGAACCCGATGCCGAACCGCCGAAGGCGGCTCAGGTTTACATCAAGATATTCAAGTACGACCCCGAGTTCGGGAAGGTGGAGTGGTCCGGAATCCACAAGGTCGGCGAGAAAATCGGCTGGAGCCTGGATCCCGATACGAAGACCCTGACCTCGAAGCACAAGGTTTCCACCCCGAAGAGGCGGGGCCGGGCCGAGGTGGACTTCGACACCGGGGCCGTGATCAAGGAAATCAAGACCGACCAAGTCGTGCTTTACGAGTACAAGGCGTGCGCGCCGACCCCCGACGGCTGCGAAGGGCCCAAGGTTCGCAAGGACCAGTACAAGGTGAACCGGGTGGTGTATATCGACGAGGACAAGGTGGAGCAGACCTTCGAAGTGCCCGTCGGCATGGGCAAGAGGGCCGACTACCTCTGTGAACTGCACGGCGGGGTCGCGCCGCACGTGGAGACTCCCGAGGAGAGGGCGGCCGCCCGGGAAACCCAGGCTCAGGCGGCCCTCGATGACGCCGACAGGCTCTGGAAATCCGACAAGCTCGCGGAAAAGCGCGAGGCTCAGAAGAAGTACTCGAGCATCCTGGAAAAATACGCCGACACCCAGGCCCTGAAGCCCCGCAAGGCGGAAATCGAGGGGCGCACCAAAGAGAAGCTGAAATAGCGCCCTCCCGCGGCTCCCATTCCCCTCTCACGCCCGGATCTTTTCTCCGCCGTTGAAGGATTCCGCTTTTTTCTTGCGTCCAGAATGGTGATGCCTATACTCGGCGACTGACCTCACGGCCCCGCTAGCGGAGCGACTCCATATGAAGACGCCGACGATCCTGCTCACCGCCCTCCTCCTCGTCACCGCCGGGTGCAGTTCCACCCCCGGCAACGGGGAGGCGCCTCCCGCGGAGACGCCCGCCCCGGACAACGGGGCCGCGGCCGCCGCCCCCAAGGAAGGGGCCGCGCCCGCCGGCGAATCGCACTCGGGCCAGGAATGGGACGAGCTGCACTGGAGACTGGTCAACCAGGCGAAGCTCGGCGAGCAGGAGAAGGCGGCGCAATCGGACGAGCACTACCGCCTCGCCGTCCGGTACTTCGATTCCGGCGACTTCGAGAAGGCGGAGGCGGAGTGCCAGAAGTCCCTGAGCCTGAACCCGGGACACGGCGCCGCCAACGCCCTGATGCTCGAGGTCCAGTACGCCCTCGGCAAGGGCCGGCTCACCGCGGGAAGCCTGGAATTCGAACGGGTGATCGGCGAGGCCCGCGCCAAGCAGGAGCAGGTCATCCTCGAGATCCGCTCCGGCATGGAGAGCGGCATCCGTTCCTACAACCTGGGCAACTACGACGACGCGGAGCGCCATTTCCGGACCATCCTCGAGTACGCGAAGTGGCTGCCCACGGGGGTGGAGCTGGAGACCCAGCGCCGCCAGGCCGCCGACCTGCTCGAGCGGACCAAGCTGGCGCGCCGCCAGAAGCAGCTCGACGAGGAGCGCGCCCGGCTGGCCATCATCGAGGAGCAGCGGGCCCGCGAGGAGGTCCGCCGGAAGCTCGACCAGCGCCGCGAGCTGGAGCTCCTCTTCGCCCAGGCCCAGATCCACTTCGAGCGCGAGCAGTACGACAAGTGCATCGACGTGTGCGACCGCATCCTCTACATCGACCCGCGCCTCACGAGCGTCGAAGAGATGAAGATGATCGCCCAGCGCCTGAACCACGTCAAAACCGACCGCGACCTCTCCCGCCGCTACATCGAACAGTGGAAGCGGACCTTCGAGAACCTGGAGATGCTCGGCGTGGGCCAATCGGACGAGCTGAGCTTCCCGGCCCGCGAGATCTGGCTCGAGGTCGTCCGCCGCCGCAAGCCCAAGGGGCTCCGCGAAGGCCAGGAAGACCAGATGAGCGAGGCCGACCGCGAGATCATGAACAAGATCCGGACCATCCAGATCAACCTCGACTACCAGAACACGGACGTCCGGGCGGTGGTGGACTACATCCGCGAGATCAGCGGACTCAACATCGTCCTGGGGAAGGAGATCACCGACCCCACCACCTACACGTATCCGACCCTGCGGCTCAAGGACGTCACCATCGCCGCGGTCTTCGACATCATCCTGGTCTCGAAGGAGCTGGCCTACGTCGTCGAGGACGGCATCGTCGTCGTCACGACGGCGAAGGCGGTGAAGCAGAAGGTCGTCCTCGACATGTACAACGTGCAGGACATCACCTACGGGCTCCAGGATTTCCCGGGGGTGAACATCACCCTGGCCGAGGACGCGCTGGGCGCGGCCACCACCCAGGAAGAGGGCGCCAAGCCGGTGTTCGACGGCGAGGCCCTCGCCAACCTCATCAAGTCCACCATCGAAAAGAACAACTGGGACGAGGCGAACGGGCAGTCCTGCGTCTTCCAGAACGGGCTCCTGATCGTCCGCAACTCCATCGACGTGCACCGGAAGGTCCGGAAGTTCCTCAACGACCTCCGCTCCTCCACGGGGATCCTCGTGGCCGTGGAAGCGCGCTTCCTGACGGTCGAGGACAACTTCCTCCAGCAGGTCGGCATGGACTTCCGCGACGTGGACGGCGACCGGGTGGCCGGCGTCCTCTCCCTGGACGACATCAATCCGGCCGTTTCGACCCTGCCGGGCACCCAGTTCCAGCAGTTCATCGACCCGGATACGGGCGGCGGCCCGCTCGCCGTGAGCTCGCCGGGCATCACCGGCACCTTCGGCAAGGACATCGTGCGCAACATGGGCGCCCGCATCCAGAACATCATGGTGAACGACACGATCCTCCAGCGTTTTTACCAGACCGCCCTCTCGCCCCTGGGCGGCCTGTCCCTGCAGTACACCCTGCTCGACGACATCTCGCTGGAGGCGATCGTCCGGCTCGTCAGCCGCAGCACCCGCCAGCACATGCTGACGGCCCCGAAGCTGACGCTCTTCAACACGCAGCGGGGCAACATCCGGATCGCGAACCAGTTCGCCTACATCAAGGACTACGACATCCAGGTGGCCGTCGCCGCGGCCGCGGCCGACCCCATCCCCAGCGTCGTCACGGACGGCATCTCGCTCGACGTCCGGCCGATCGTCAGCGCCGACCGGCGGTTCGTGACCATCGAGCTCCGGCCGACGGTGGCCACGCTCTTCCCGCTGCCGCCCCAGGTGTTCGGGATCAACATCTCGGTGGCGATCCCGGGCAACATCGTGACGCCCACCCTGACCCTGCTCGTCGAGACGCCCATCCTGAACGTCCAGGCGCTGCGCACCACGGTGATCATCCCGGACCGGGGAACGCTCCTCATCGGCGGACTGACGGTCTACTTCGAGGAGGACGCCCAGAGCTCGGTCCCGCTCCTGCGGAACGTGCCGATCCTGGGCAACCTCGGCTCCGAAAAGGTCAAGGGCCGCCAGCGCCGGCAGCTGCTCATCCTGCTCCGCGCGAAGATCATCATTCCCGACGAGGAGGAGCGGCGGCAGTTCGACTAGACCCGACGGGACGTCCGGAAGGGCATCAGAGAACGGAAGGCTCGACACTCGCTGCGAGGTGACGGAATGAGGCATGCTTCGTGGATCCGCGCGCTCCTGGCGGCGCTCGCCGCCGTGACGGTCTCCTGGGGCTGCTCGAGCGCCCCGGAGGAAGCCGCCCCGGCTGAACCCCCCGCGGCGGGCGGACAGGAGACGCCGGCGCCGGCCCGCACCCCCAAGGAACCGGGCAAGATCGACGCCCAGGACGAGAACTGGAAGAAGATCGCCGAGGAGGTGGCCAAGTCGCGGACGGTCCAGGAACAGCAGCAGGTCATCGAGTCCCAGGCCCACTATGACCGGGCCCTCGAGTACCGCAACCGCGGCGATTTCGAGCGGGCCAAGGAATCGGCCCAGAACGCGCTGAAGGCCTGGCCGGGCAACGTCGAGGCGCGGAAGCTCCTCGCCGACATCAACGCCATCCTGACGGGCGCGACCGCGGGCACCGAGCAGGACCGCATCAAGAACGAGATGATCGTCCAGATCGAGCGCGCCTCGCTCGAGATCACCTCCCTGATCCGCGAGGGCGACCGGTACCGCGCCGTCGGCGACTACGAGAACGCCCTCAAGCAGTTCGAGGAGGCCGAGTTCAAGATCAAGAGCATCCCCTACAACCTCAAGGCGATGAAGGACCTCCTTCCCAAGGTCGAGGAGTACATCCGGCGCACCCGGGAGGCCAGCCTGGAGGCGCAGAGGGTCAAGGACGAGAACCAGCGGCGCATCGCGGTCATCGAGGCCGCGGCCTACGAGCAGGCGCGCAAGCGGGAGGTTCTCGAGAAGATCGCCCACTTCCTCGAGCAGGCCTACATGTCCTTCGACCAGCGGAAATTCGACAAGTGCATCAGCCTCTGCGACGGCGTCCTCGACATCGACCCCCACTACACCGTCGCGATGGAGCTGAAGGAGGACGCCCAGAAGGTCCGCCACCGCGAGGAGTACTACGACTTCCTCCGCGCCAAGGTCGAGAACTGGAAGCGGCTGACCGACCGCGACGACGAGGCCGTCATTCCCTACGCGGACACCGTGGTCTTCCCCACCGCCGAGGAATGGGCGGAGATCTCCCAGCGCGCGTCCAAGATCTCCCTCCAGCGCGGCCTCGAAGGCGGCGCCGAGGACCCCGAGATCCTCGCCATCAACCGCCAGCTCGACACGATCAAGCTGACCCTCGACTTCCAGAACCAGAAGCTCGAGGACATGGTGGCGTACATCCGCGAGTTCACGGGGCTGAACATCTTCATCGAGCAGAACCTGGGCGACAAGTTCGACCCCTCGGCCACGAAGACCTTCCGCGTCCGCGACATCGTCCTGCGGACCGCCATGCGCCTCATGCTCGACCAGTTCGAGCTGGACTACACCATCGACGAGAACCGGATCATCCGGATCACGACCCGGGACAAGGCGGGCGGCAAGCCCGTGCCGGAGCTCCACGACATCCGGGACATCCTCGTCCGGATCCAGGATTTCGCGGGCCCCAAGGTCGAGCTGACGGCCCCCGGCGGCGCCGGCGCCGCCCTCGCGGGCGCCTCGTTCACCCTCGAGGAGCCCAAGGAGTCCGCGGTCTCCGAGGAGCAGATCGTCGACCTGATCAAGGACAACGTCGCCCCCGGCACGTGGGAGGGCGAGTACACGATCGAGAAGACTCCGAACCAGCAGCTCATCGTGAACCACAGCCCGAAGGTCCACCGGGAGCTGCAGCAGTTCCTCGGCAGGCTCCGCAGCTACACGGGCACCATGGTCTCCGTCACGGCCCGCTTCATGGCCTCCCACGACGACTTCCTGGATGATTTGGGCGTCGACATCATCAACCGGCCCCCCGTGGGCGGATACGACATCACGGGCGTGGGCTTCACCGACATCGACGAGCGGGCGGACAGCGCTCCAGGCGCGCCGGGCTCCGAGGTCGGCCCCGGCTTCGTGACCCGCGAAAGCGCGCGGCTCGAGACGTACGACCTCCGCGCGCAGACCTTCCACACGCTCCTCCGCTTCGACCCGCTGACCCGCGCCGCGCTCGACCCCATGTCGAACAAGCTGTTCAACCAGGGCGGGCTGGGGCTCCAGTACCAGTGGATCGGGGAGCAGGCCCTGCAGACGGTCCTCCGCGCCGTCCACAAGGAGCAGAAGGCCACGATCGTCCAGGCGCCCCGCGTCACGGTCTTCAACACCCAGCGGTCGCACATAGTCGTCCAGACCCAGATCCCCTACATCTCCGACCTCGAGCCGCAGATCTCGACCGCCGCCGCGGCGTACGACCCCGTCATCAGCATCCTGACCCAGGGCGTCGTGCTCGACGTCCGGCCGATCGTCTCCAACGACCGGAAGTACGTCACCCTCGAGCTGCGCCCCTCGCTCGCCGAGCTCCAGACGATCCGGAGCATCGACATCAACGCGGGCTCGGGCCAGAACGTCGGCGTCGGGCAGGCGATCATCCAGCTGCCCTTCCTCGTCCTCCAGCGCGCCGAGACGACGGTGACGATCCCCGACCGCGGCACCCTCATGATCTCGGGCTTCAAGGACATCATCATGCGGGACATGAAGTCGGGCGTGCCCTTCTTCGAGAACATCCCCGTGCTCAACTTCTTCTTCACCCGCAAGGGCAAGACGAACGAGCGGCGGCGCCTCATGATCCTCGTGACGCCGGAGATCATCGACCTGTCGGACTACGAGAACCGGCAGTACTAAGGAATTGCAGGACCGCGGCTCAAGGGTGGCGGTCCCGCAATTCCTGATCAGGAATCGCAAGCCCGCGTTTCTAGGGTTGGCGGTCTTGCGATTCCTCGGTAAACTCACGGGAACACTCTTCGGAGGGTTCCCGTTTTTTATTTCCGGACCTCCATGGCGCCCAAGCTGAAGGCCGTCCTCTTCGACGTCGACGACACGCTCTTTTCCACGACGGAATTCGCCACCCGGGCGCGCCGGGAGGCCGTCGACGCCATGCGCCGGCACGGGCTCAAGGTTCCCGCCGAGGACCTCCTCCGCGAGCTGAACGAGGCCATCGCCGAGTTCGGGTCGAACTTCGAACACCACTTCGACAAGCTCCTGCTCCGGCTCCCGCGGCCCCAGGTCCGCGGGGTCAACTGGTCCCTGGTCATCGCGGCCGGCATCGCCGCCTACCACGACGCCAAGTTCACCCAGCTCAGCCCCTTCGACGACGTGGTCCCCGCGCTGGTCCGCCTCGCGAAGACCGACCTCATCCTCGGGGTCGTGACGGACGGCCTCGAGATGAAGCAGGCGGAGAAGCTCATCCGGCTCAAGCTCACCTCCTACTTCGCCCCCCAGGCGATCTTCATCTCGGACCGGATCGGGATTTCCAAGCCCAATCCCAAGCTCTTCCTGCGGGCCTGCGAGGCGCTCGACGTGCCCCCCGGCCAGGCCATCTACGTCGGCGACCATCCGGTCAAGGACGTCGACGGCGCGAACGCCGCGGGGCTCATCACCGTGCTCGTGAACCGGAAGGGGCGCCACGCCGGGGTTCCCGGGGCGACCCGGCCGCGGTACGCGGTGCAGGATTTCGGGGAGCTCTTGAAACTCATCACCCGCGATTTTAAAGTGGCCCTTCCCACATGAAGCCTTGAGCCCTCAGCCGTCAGCCTTGAGCCGGAAACACCCGGCTGACGGCTGAGAGCTGATCGCTGAGCGCTCCCCTAAAATGGAACATGAACTCGTCGGCATCGTCGATTTCGGCGGCCAGTACACGCAGCTCATCGCCCGGCGGGTCCGCGAGGCCGGCGTCTTCTGCGAGATCCTCATGCCCGAGGTCCGGGCCGCGGACCTCCGCCGACGGAACCTCCGGGGGTTGATCCTGTCGGGGGGCCCCGCGAGCGTCTACGCTCCGGGGGCGCCGCGGTGCGACCCGAAGCTGTTCGATCTCGGCGTCCCGGTGCTCGGCATCTGTTACGGCATGCAGCTCTTCTGCCTCGCCCTGGGCAGCCGCGTGAAGGCCGCGCGGGACCGCGAGTTCGGACGCACCGACCTCCGGATCACGGACGGCTCGCCGCTCTTCAAGGGCGTCCCGCGCCGCACTTCGGTCTGGATGAGCCACGGGGACCGGGTGGAGACCCCCTCCCGCGAGTTCCAGGTCCTGGCGGCGACGCGGAACTGCGCCAACGCCGCCGTCCGCCACCGCTCCCGGCCGCTCTTCGGCGTCCAGTTCCATCCCGAGGTGGTCCACACGCCCCACGGCGGCCGGATCCTCCGGAACTTCCTGTTCGACGTCTGCGGCTGCAGCGGCGACTGGAAGACAACCTCGGTCATCGACCAGGCGGTCGCGGAAATTCGCGACACCGTGGGGCCCCGCGCGCGCGTCATCTGCGGGCTTTCGGGCGGGGTCGACTCCTCCGTGACGGCCACCCTCGTCCATCGGGCCGTGGGAGACCGGCTCACGTGCGTCTTCGTCGACAACGGCCTGCTCCGCCTGGGCGAGGCCGACGCCGTCCGCAAACTCTTCCGCGACCGCATGCACCTGAACCTCGTGGTGGCCGACGCCTCCGAGGAGTTTCTCCGGAAGCTCAAGGGGGTCTCCGACCCCGAACGGAAGCGGAAGATCATCGGCGCCCAGTTCATCGAGGCCTTCACCCGCGAGGCGAAACGCGTCCGCGGCGCCGAGTTCCTGGCCCAGGGGACGCTCTATCCCGACGTGATCGAAAGCCGCAGCGCCTTCGGCGGGCCCAGCGCCGTGATCAAGAGCCACCACAACGTGGGCGGCCTGCCCCGCCGGCTGAAGTTCAAGCTGGTGGAGCCCCTCCGCCATCTCTTCAAGGACGAGGCGCGCCTCATCGGGCGCGCGCTGGGGCTGCCGACAGCCCTCGTCGACCGCCAGCCCTTTCCGGGCCCGGGCCTCGGGGTGCGCTGCATCGGGCCCCTGTCGAAGCCGCGGCTCGACCTCCTGCGCCGGGCCGACGCGATCGTGACGGCGGAAATCGAGAAGTCCGGCCTGCACGAGAAGCTCTGGCAGTACTTCGCGGTCCTGCTCCCCGTCTCGACCGTCGGGGTGATGGGCGACGAACGGACCTACGACAACGTGATCGCGCTGAGGGCCGTCGAGAGCCAGGACGGGATGACGGCCGACTGGGCCCGCCTGCCCGCGGAGGTCCTCGCCACGATCAGCTCCCGGATCGTCAACGAGGTGAAGGGCCTCAACCGGGTCGTGTACGACATTTCGTCGAAGCCGCCCTCCACCATTGAGTGGGAATAGGAAGCTTCAAGCTTCAAGCTTCAAGCTCCAAGCCAGCCGGATCCGCCTCCGGGTGAAAAAAAACCGCCCCGCTGAAAGGCGGGGCGGTCTTGTTGTCGGCTGTGATTACTTCTTCGAATTGCTCTCCGTCGGCGTCCCGGGCCTCGAGGCGGGATCGTCGTCGTCCTCGGCCTTGCCGGGGAAGAGCGTGATGCTCACTTCCTCCGCCGCGGCCACCAGCTCGAGGTCCTTCACGGAATCCTTGATGATCAGGATCGTCACCGTCGAGGCGGCGGGGTCGAGGTCCGCCCGGAGAATTCCCGGCACCTTCATGAGGCGCTCGCGGAGCTTCTCGGGCCGGATTCCCTTCTCCCACACCTCGTAGGAGAGCGTGCGGAGCCGGTGAGACCGCAGGGCCACGAAACGGAAACCCGCGGCGTCCAAAGTCGTGGCGAACGAACGCGGATCGACCAGGTTCACCGGTCCGAACATGTGAACCTTCGACCCGTCGGGGAAGACCTTCACGATGCCCGGGATTTTCGACAGGGCCTCCGAGGCGAGCCTGGACTGTGTTTCCCGCCCCGCGGCGTACTCGACGGTGAAGAAGGCGGGCTCCGTCAGGGCCGCCTTGATCTTCACGGCCGCGGCCGCGTTCTGGAGCGAGGCCAGCTGGGCCCAGTCACCCCGGAACAGGAGGCGCGCTTCCAACGGCGTGACAGAAACTCCGCTCACTCCCGGGACGCGCATGAGCGCGATCTTCAGGCAGTCGCACGGCTTGGTGTCGTGCGGAATGTACCGCAGCGCCACCCGCATCGCCTCGATCTGGGGAACCTTCGGCGCCTTGGGCTCCTTGCCCTTCGGAGCCTCGCCGGAATCCATGCCTCCCGGCACTTCCGGAGGACCCTTGCCGGCTCCGCTCCCAGCCCCGCCCGCACCGGACGAGCCGCCATCACCGCATCACTGCGCGGCGGCGGGAACGGCGTAGGTCGTCGCCAAGGCCAAGGCGACAACCAAGGAAAGCACATACTTCATAAGGGGTTCTCCTTGGAGCTTGTCAGGGACGGACCGGCCGGATCGCGGCCATGCCCGTGACCCCTATTTTATACAGAATCGGCAGAATAGCCTATTGGATTCGCCAAGAAATGGGGCGCCGGACGCGCCTATTTCGGGACCTTGAAATCCCGACGCGCCTGGGCCCACCACTTGGCCCAGTTTTCGGCGCAGGTATGGCGCAGGCGGGTGATCGAAACCAGCGCGTCCTGGACCGAGGCCTGGACCACGTGCCGCTCCGTGCGCTTCGATCCGTCGCCATCCCCGTACTTGTCGCCCCCCTTCGGACGGGGGTCGGACTTGCCCTTCGTGGGGTCGGGCACCGGATCCTCGCCCGACACCGCCTTGTTGCCTTCCTTGCTTTCGAGGAGCTGCAGGCGGCGGATCAGGGGGTCGATCGAGGAGATGTGCCTTGTTTTCCCCGCCGCGCGCGCGGCCGCGCGGGCCACCCACGGATCGGGGTCGAGGATCGCCGCGTTGATCACCCCCGCCGCGGAGACCGCCTCGAGAGCCCCGAGGGTCTGCAGGATCCGGATCCGCACGGCCCGCATCGCCGGCAGCGCGTTCGTCGGGTCGCGGTACGCTTTCATCAGCGCCGCGGGGGTTTCCTCCACGGCGCGGAAATCGGCCAGGACGAGGGCGGCCGCGATCCGGATCGGGGCCAGGGCGGAGCGCTCGGTCATCAGCGGCGCGAGAACCGCGAAGGTCAGGGGATGGACCGTCTGACCCAGGGTTCGGATGGCCAGGACGCGATCGTCCTCGGTCGCCTCGGGCCGGCTGAAGGCCGCCTTGAAGGCCTCGACCGCCGCCGCGGCCTCGCCATCCGTGGATCCCGGCGGCGCCGGGTCCTGGAAAGCGCCCAGCAACACCCCCAGCAGCACTCCCGCTCCGATCATGACCGTTCTCCCCGATGCGCGCGCCGCGCTAGTCGAGCACCCGCCGGATTTCCAGCTTGTCGACTTCGAGGGTGCGCGGCTTTCCCCCCTCCTGTATCACTCCGATCATGAGCTTTCGCAGAGGTTCTCCCGCGACCAGGTCCACCATTTCCTTCCGAAGACCGCGCAGGGGCCACTCCTCGACCGCGGAGGAGTCGGACGACTTGCGCGCGATCTCGCGGTACCAGCCGTCGGCCCAGACGCAGAGCCTCGTGCCGCTGCCGCCGCAGGCGGCGCGGAGGACCATGTCCGAGGCGTAGGGAAGCGGCTCATCGAGCGCGATGGCCACCCAGCGGACCGGGTCGGTGATCTCAGGCACGAGGCGGGCGCCGTCCTCGAGGGCCTCCGCCCAACGCGAGGGCGAGACAAACCTCCACGGGCCCTCCGTGGACGTGGATCCCGCGTTCGCCCGGAAGACGAGGAGCGTCCTGGGACGGATGGCGTCGTACCGCTGGGCGCGCGGGCGGCACGCCTCGGAGCCTTCCTCGATCCTGACCTCCGAATTCGCCTGGACCTCCACGATGTGGTTCGACTCCAGCCGGTCCGCGCCCACCTCGGCGCTTCCCCGGAGGATCAGGACGCGGAGCCCTGAGGGGTCCGTCTCGGCGGCCGCCCGGCCCCGGAACGCCCGCAGGGTCACGGAGCGGTCCCCGCGCCGGATCTCCCAGTTCTGCGCCGCGCCGGCCGTGTCGATGAACACGCGTCCCGGCCCGACCTCGACCACGAGGGCGGAGGCGTCCGCGGCGTAGCCGAGCCGGGCCTCCGTCCCCTCGTCGAGGACGACGAGCGCGCGCCCCTCGACGTTCACCGAGGCGGTTCCCTTGGGCCGCAGCGCGTCACCGAAGGAGAGCCGGCCCGACGCCGGCGCCGGGATTCCCTCCCACTCGAAAACCGGGACGGGCTGGAATCGCGAGGCGGGTGCGGGAACGGGCGGTGTCGGGGGATTGTCGACGGCGGGAAGCGTCGACTTTTCCGGCCCCGGGTCAACGCGGGGAGAGTCCGCGGGCTTCTCGGAAGGGGTCGGGGACTTCGGCGGGGTGGAAGGCGAAAAATTTCCCACGGCCGTCCGATCCGCGCCGGTCGCCGCCATCGGGGCCGGCCTCGTCGCCCCGGGCGCGGTCCAGTGCACCGACACATATGAGGCGGCGATCGCGACGACGATGGAGGCCGCGGCGACCCGCCAGAAGGAGAAGAAGGCGTCGCGCGAGGCGGTGCGGAGGACGAGGTCGAGGGCGCGCGCCTCCTGGTCGGCGCCCAGCGCGGAGACGGGCTCCGCGGTCGAGAGGCGCGTCAGGGCCGCCGCGTGGCGGCAGTCGTCGCAGGACGAAAGATGCTCGGTGACGCGGCCGCGGTCCTCGGGTCCGAGCCCGTCCTGGAGCCAGGCGGCCAGCATGTCCTCCGGCACGCACGCCGACGGTTCGGCGAGCGCGCCCTGGACGGCGAGGAAGATCCGGCGCTCCCCGTCCGATTCCAGGGATCCCGGGGATTCCCCCGCGCTGAGGAAGGCCAGCGTGGCGGCGCGGCGGCAGTCGTCGCAGGCGGCGAGGTGGACCGAAACCGTCTCCTCATCGACGGCGGCGAGGCTCCGCTCGACCCACGCCGAGAGCTTCTCCTCGTCCGGGCAGAACATCGTCATGGCGACCCGACCCCCAATTATCCGTTAGACGCCGGAGCGGGCGCGATCATGCGTTTTCATTCCCGAACCGGGGGGCTCCGCGCGACAGCAGGGCTTTCAGCTTTTCCCGGGCCCGGAAGAGATACGACGAGACCGTGTTCGGGGCCACCCGGAGGATGGCGGCGATCGTCCGGTAGCTCAGTCCGTCGAGGTAGTACATCTTGAGGATCAGGCGGTCCTCCGCCGGGAGCCGCCCCATCGCCTCGTGGACGAGGAGGAAATCCTCCTGGGTGAGCCGGTCCGCCGGGTCGGCCGGGTCGCGCAGCTCGCCCAGCAGGTCCGCGTCGTCGGTCTCGAGGCGCACGTGCTTGAGCGACCCCTTCCGCATTTCGGTGCGGATGAAATCGAGCGTGCGCCGCGTCGCCAGGACGGTGAGCCAGGTGCTCAGGGAGCTGTGGCCCGCGAAGCTCCGGAGCCGTCGGCAGCGGTCCTCGCAGAGCGAGGCCCACACCGACTGGGCCGCCTCGTCGATCTGGTTCGGATCGACCGACTTGAGAACGCGGTGAAGCGTGGTGCGCGCGGCGTGGGAGACGAGCGCGCCGTACTGCCGGATCATGTAGCGCCACGCCTCGGCGTCGCCGCGGGAACAGCGGCGCACGAGGTCCCTTTCGGCCTCGACCCGGGACGCGTCGCGCGCGGTCATCTCACATGAATTATACACCGCCCTCCGGCGCCATCCCACTATATGCTAAGGTGATCGCATGCCGGAGATCGTTCTCCAGAGCGCCCCTCGCTCCTGCGTTCTGCGGATCGGACGGGGCTTCGCGCAGCCCGACCTCTCCATGGACCGCGTCGACCCCGACCGCCTCGTGATCGCCGACCGGCGCGTCGAGAAGATCGCCCGCCCTTGGATCTCCGACGGCCGCGCGATCTTCCTCACCGGGGGCGAGCGCTCCAAGACGATCGCGAACGTGATGAAGGTCGTCAAGACGCTTCTCCGCCGCCGCCACGAGCGACGCCAGCCCATCGTCGCCGTCGGAGGCGGGAGCCTCTGCGATCTCGTCGGCTTCGCCGCCTCCATCTACCTGCGGGGCGTCCCCCTCCACCTCGTCCCCACGACGCTCCTCGCCCAGGTCGACGCCGCCATCGGCGGCAAGAACGGCATCGACCTTCCCGAAGGAAAGAACCTCCTCGGCACGATCCGCCAGCCCGACACGGTCCTCATCGATCCCCTGCTCCTCGCCGACCTCCCCGACCGGGAGTTCGCGTCGGGCATGGCCGAGATCGTCAAGTGCGGCGTCATCCGGGACGCGGACCTCTTCGTACTGCTCGAGCGCCGGGGCGCGGAGGTCCGCGCGCGCGATCCCGGGGTCCTCTCGGAAATGCTCGTGCGCGCCATCACGGTGAAAGTCGAGGCCGTGCGCGCCGACGAGTCGGACACGGGGGATCGGGCCCTCCTGAACTACGG
This sequence comes from Planctomycetota bacterium, assembly GCA_036505255.1. Lineage (GTDB taxonomy): Bacteria > Planctomycetota > MHYJ01 > MHYJ01 > JACPRB01 > DASRJF01. Next base: position 14,873 of record DASXTT010000292.1, read on the forward strand.
ACACACGGTCGGCCACGCCATCGAGGCGGTGCGCGGCTACCGGATCCGGCACGGCGAGGCCGTGTCGCTCGGGATGGAGGCCGCGGCGCACCTCGCGTGGAAGATGGGCCTGGTGCCGAAGGAGATTCCCGCCCGGCAGACGGCCCTCCTGCGGGCCTGCGGCCTTCCCACCCGGCTCCCGGGGCTCCGACCCCCCGCGATCCTCGAGGCGATGAAGAACGACAAGAAGCGGGTCCAGGGGAGGCCGCGCTTCGTCCTGCCCGAGGGGATCGGACGCGCCCGCCACGGCGTCGAAGTCGAGGAGAAGCTCGTCCTCGAGGCCGTCGAGAAAATCACCCGCTGACGCCGCCGGGGGAGGCGCGGAAGAGCTCGCCCTCCGGCGTCACGAGGCCCCGGGCGGCCAGCCGCTCCAGAGCCGCCGTCACGGCGCACTCCGGCAGGCGGCTCGCCGCCGCGACCGACTCCGCCGTCCGGGCCCGGCTCCCCAATTCGCGCAGCACGGCCCTTTCGATCGGCGAGACGCCGGCGCCCGCCGGGAGGTTCCGCAGGAGCGGGGCGATCGCCGGCAGTTCCTCGAGGACGTCCGCCGCCGTCTCGGCCAGCTTCGCGCCCTGCCGGATGAGCAGGTGGGCGCCGCGGCTCATCGGATTCTCCACGCTCCCGGGCAGCGCGAACACCTCGCGCCCCTGCTCCATCGCCCAGTCGGCGGTGATGAGCGCCCCGCTCTTCTCGCCCGCCTCGACGACGAGGATGCCGAGGGAAAGCCCGCTGATCAGGCGGTTCCGGCGCGGGAAATTCTCGGGGACCGGCCCGGCGCGCAGCGGGAACTCGCTCAACAAGGCTCCGCGCTCGGCGATGCGCCGCGCGAGACCCCGGTTCTCCGGCGGGTACACGGAGCAGACGCCGCTCCCGAGGACCGCGAGCGTCCGGCCCCCCTTCGCGCGCAGGGCGCCGTGGTGCGCCTCCGTGTCGATCCCCCGGGCGAGGCCGCTGACGACGGTGACGCCCATCGAGGCGAGCTCGCCCCCGAATCTTCCCGCCTGTCGCAGGCCGTACGGCGTGGCCTGGCGCGACCCCACCACGCCGATGCCGAGCAGGTCCCGCTCCTCGAGGGCGCCGCGGACGTAGAGCACGAGCGGCGGATCATGGAGATTCCCCAGCGCGGCCGGATAGGCCGGGCCGCCGAACGGAAGGATCGAAACCCCCTCGGTCGCCGCCGACTCGATTTCGCGGGCCGCCTCGCCGGATCGGCCCGCCTCGACGATCGCCGCCGAGGTGATCTCCCCGATCCCCGGCACGCGTCGCAGTTCGGACCGGGGCGCCCGCAGCGCCGCGCGCGCCGATCCGAACCGGTCGCGGAGGCGGCGATGGAGGGCCGCGCCGACGAGGCCGGTGAGGTTCAGCGCGACGAGCGGCTCGAGATCCGGGTCCATCCCCGGAGTGCGTGGAAGATGCGGAAGACCGCATCTTCCGGCTTCCCGCTTCCAGTTCCCAGATCCCTGCGCCGCGTCCGAAAGGACGGCCGCCGTCGGCGGAAAGCGGAATCAGCGGACGCCCACGCGGAGCGGACGGAAGGTTTCGTCGTCCGCGGGCGCGACGTTCAGGATCCGGACCCCGCCCGTTTTCGTGCCGGCGCAGACGGCCACGAGAGCGTCGCCTTCCGGCACATCGGCGTACCGCGCCGTCAGCATGGCGGCCTTCAGGACCGCTTCCTCGTCGTGAGGCCCCCGGAGGACGGTGACGGGACCGACGAAATCGCGGACCCGGACCAGGACGTCCTCGGGAGCGGCAAACGACTCGAGCATGTTGTTCTCGCGCTCGTTGCGGCCCACGATGATCTTGCAGTCCGGCGAGACCCGGAAATGGCGCCCTACGCGGAGCAGGTTGAGGTCGCGGGCCCCGCCGTCGGGATCGTGATCCCAGAGGTCGCGCAGGCGGTCGGAGTAGCCGGGATCGGTCAGCAGGCATCCCCCCGACGGCTGCGGAATCTTCTCGATGCCGTACTGTTTCGCCATCTCGTACTGCCGGGTCCGGCCCCGCCCTGAAATGTCGAGCAGGCGCGAGCGGTCGACGATCCCTTCGAGTTCCGGCCGCGTCGGCTCCAGGAGCTTCGCCGAAAGCGGACGCACCACGAGCCCCACGAGGCCGAGCTCCCGGTCGATTTCCCGGAACCGGTGGAGCGTCTGCGACATCGGGCGCTGATTGAGGACCTCCCCCGTGATGAGGAATCCCGCGCCGTGGCGGTCGAGGAACTCCCGCGCCCGGCCGAGCATCATGATCCGGCAGTCGACGCACGGATTCATGTTCCGTCCCCGGCCGTGCTTCGGGTTCTTCACCATCTCGATGTAGTCCTGGCCGAGGTGGGACATTTTCACGTCGAGCCCGAGGTGGCCCCACAGCTTCATGAGGGGCTCCACGTCGTGGCCGCAGGAGCCGGCGCTGACCGGGTCGCAGCCGAAATGGGTGATGAACCGGATCGCGGTGACGGGGACTCCCTGGTCGAGCATCACCCGGACGGCGAGCATGCTGTCCAGGCCGCCCGACAGGAGAGCTACGGCCTTGCGGGGAATCATCGCTTTTTCCGAAGGAAACGGGGGGCTTCCTCGCGTCCAGTGTATAGGCGCTGGGGAGTCGGTGTCCAACCCCAATTCGTTGACAGGGGGAACCCCGGGCCTATAATCCGGATCGGACTGCGGAGGATTCTTCCATGCGCATCTGGACGATGAACGGCGCCGCCTTCCTGGCGCTCTCGGTGTTCGCCGCCCCGCTCTTCGCGGATGTCGTCCCGGCGCGGAAGACGAAGGCGGATCGCGACGCCGTCGCCGTGGAACGGAGGCTCGTGACCCTCGGGATGGACGCCTCCGCGGCGCGTGGAAGCGCCGATCGCCTCACGCCCTCGGAGCTGCGGTTCTTCGCGACCGACACCTCGAAGCTTCATCCCGTGGGCCAGCAGGACATGTTCGCGGGCCAGACGGTCAACCTCTGGTTCGAAAGCATCGGCGGCGCCGTCATGCTCGCCGCGGGGCTGGGCACCGGCTATTACATGCTTCACAATCGCGAGTGATCGCCGGAGACCGCCCGTGAAGAACCTGGGACGGGGAGTCGCCGTCGTTTGTTGCGCGCTGATCCTGGCCCGGCCTGGAACGGCCTGGGCCGACGTGGTCCCCGCCCGGAAGGCGAAGGCGGACCGCGACGCGGCCGCCGTGGAACAGCGCATGGTCGCCTTGGGCGTCGATTCCTCCACGGCCAGGGCCGGAACCGAGGGGCTCACCCCTTCGGAGCTCCGCTTTTTCGCCGAGGATCCGTCCCGTCTCCATTCCGTGGGGGGCCTGACGTGGGGCGAGTGGATGGGAGGCGGGTTCGTCCTGGGTCTCATCGCCCTCCTCTATTTCACCCAGATCGGCGACCAATAATCTCATGAAAACCGGTCTATTCGCGTCGTTCGTCGTCGCCGCGCTGCTCGTGGCGCGTCCCGGGCTCGCTTTGGCCGACGTGGTTCCGGCCCGGAAGGCGAAGGCGGACCGCGACGCCGCCGCGGTGGAACAGCGGCTCGTCACGCTGGGCGTCGATTCCTCCACCGCCAAGGCGGGGACGGAACACCTGACTCCTTCGGAACTCAGCTTCCTCGCCGAGGACTCCTCCCGGCTTCAGAATGTGGGCGGTCTCACCTGGGACGAAATCGCGGGGGGCCTCATCTACGGCGGCGTGGTCGCCCTGTTTCTCTTCCTGCTCTTCGAGCACACCGACAAGTAGTCCTCATGAAGTCGATCGGTCGGCGGCTTCTCCCGCTGAGCATCCTCCTTCTGGCGGCCTGCTCCTCCATTGCCACCGAGGTCCCCCGGATCAGCCCCGGCGCGGCCGGGTACCGGCTCCTCGCGGGGAACGTCACCCTTCCCCAGGGGAGCAATCCGAAGACGAACTGCGGACCGGAGGCCCTGGGCGCCGCGTTGAATTTCCTCGGCGTGCCGGCCTCGATCTCGGAGGTCGAACGCGCCGTGTACGTTCCCGCGATCCAGGGCTCCGTCGCGCCGCCGATCGTGGAGTACGCGCGCCGGAAGGGGGTGAAGGCCCAGATGTCGGAGGGCGGCGGGAACTGGAAGCTTCGGGGCCAGATCGACGCGGGGTTCCCCGTGATGATCGAGGTGACGCTGAAGGGCCTTTTTCACTATTTCCTGGTGGTGGGCTATAACGACACCGACCGCGTCCTTGTCTGCGCCTACTATGGCGACCGGCAGCATCTCCTCTCCTACGAAAAGCTCGACGAACTCTGGAGGCCCACCCGGTTCCGGTCCATCGCCTTCAGCGTGCCCCCGGCGGATCAGTGGGTGGCGGACGGATACGATTGCCTCGAGGCGGGCCGGTACGAGCTCGCGGAGGAGCTCTTCCTCCGGGCCCTGAAGCTTCAGCCGGATCACGCGCCGGCGCTCGCGGGGATGGGCCGGGTCCGCATCTCCCAGCGGAAGCTCCCGGAGGCGGCCGACTATCTCGAGCGGGCCCTGATGGGCCTGCCGGACGATCCCGGGGTGCTCAACAATCTCGCCGACACGATCCTGAACCTGAAGGGGGACGCGGCCCGGGCGGAGCGGCTCTCAAAGGAGTGCATCGCGGGAACGCTTCGCCGCCTCGCGGAACTGGAGGAGGAGCTGCGGGCCGCCCCGCCGGGAACCTCCGAGCGGGTCCGGAAGGACATCGAGAAGACCCGCGTGAACGCCTTTTACTACTACGGGACGCTCGGGCAGGCGCTCGAGGCGAACGGGCGCCTGAAGGAGTCCGTCGAAGCGCGGATGGAATCGCTCAAGTATCCCCACCTCGTGGAGGACGACCCCGACGCGCCGGCCCGGCGCACGCTGGAGATCGCGGAGGCGCTCGGGAAGCTCGGAGAGAAAGACCGGGCGCGCGAGTTTTTCCAGAAGGCCAGGGAACTGACGAAAGATCCGGAATTGCGCGCGAGAATCGGGGAGAGCGAAAAGAGATTCGGAAAGAGTTGAGCCGGGGGTCGTTCCGCCGGATTACTTCTTCTTCTCTTCCTTCTTGGCCGCCGGGGCCGCGGGCTTGGAGCCCGCCGCGGGGGCCGCGCCCTTCGCGCCCGGAGCCGCCGCCTTGGCGCCCGCCGCCGGGGCCGCGCCGCCGGCCGGAGCCGCGCCCGGAGCGCCCGGGGCCGCCCCCGGAACCGCCTCCGCCGCCGTTTCCTTCTTCTTCGGCTTCGCCTTCATCAGGATGTTGCGCACCTTGCCCAGGCCGAAGATGGATTTCGACTCGTCCCAGCGGCTCTCTTTCTTGAGGGCCTCGATCCGCTCCGACCGGGTGAGGACGTTGCGGTGGCGGCGGAGCTTGCTCGCCGGGACCAGGCTCTTGTGGATGGACATCGCGCGCGGCCTCCGTGAAGGCCGGGGAGGATACCGCGCGGGGACGGGGGAATCAAGCCCTATTGGGTCACGAACCGGGCCGTCCGCGCGAAGGGCGCCTCGCGCGCGTCGCGCTCGAACCGCAGGCCCTGGAGCTTGCGGAACGTCTCGAGGGCGGGAGCCGAGTTCGCGTCGGCGAATTCCCCGTAGCGGAGGACGACGCGGCGGTCGGCCACCTCGCCGAGGGTGTCGACGACGGCCCCGCGGTAACCGGCGCGCTCGAGGCCCAGCTTGTACCGGGTCGCGGCGTCGAGGGCCTTGGTGTACTCCTGCGAGTTCCGGGCGCGGTACTCGACGAGCTGAATCGTGAACTTGGGGCGCGGTCCCGAGGGCGCGTCCGGGACGGAGGCCTCGGGCGCCGCGGGCGCGGCGGCCGCCTCGGCGCGGGACCGACCGGTCCGGACGCCGAGGGTGAACGCGAGGATGACGATTCCGAGGGCGACGAGACCCGAGAAGAGGAGCGTGTTGTAGGTGACCCGGACGGCTCGCTCGCCGGGGTCGGCCGCGACGTCGGGCGCCGGCGGATGCGCTTCGCCGGCCTTCAGGGCCGGCGCGGGACGCTCCACGATTTCGACCGGCCGGGGCGCCGGCGGGAACAAGTCCAGCGCGGGAGGGGGCGGCGGGAGCGGCGGGGGCGCGGCCTCCAGGACAGGCCCCGACACGGGCGGCGGAGGAGGCGCGGGGACCGGCTCCGGACGGGGTTCCCGGGTCACGGCGGCCGGGCCGGACGCCGAGCGAAGGATCTCGTACAGGTTCGGGCTGTTGCGCGTTCTCATTCCCCCTCCGGGCTCCGGGGAGACTCCATCCCTTATGAATTATAAACTATGAATCGCGCCTGTCAAGGTCCATCCTCCCGGAACGTTCCCCGCGCTTTCTCCCGGGCGATATTCCCATAACCTTGACACCCCCGGCGCCGGGGGACTAGATTCCCGCGATGCGCAACCAACGTTTTCCCCGCCTTCTCGGCCGCATGACGGCCCTGCTTCCCCTGTTCCTCGCCGGATGCTCCGCCTTGGACCCCACGGACCCCTCGATGACCCGGACGCTCGACCTGGCCGCGCTCATGGTCGGGGTCGGAGTGCTCATCATCCTCGGGGCCCTGATGTACCACGACAACCGGAATTGACGTCGGCCGCCGGGCCAGATCCCAGTTTCCAGATCCCAGATCCCAGATTCTGATGTTTAGAGTTGCAGGCAGTAACGAGTCGGGCTCGAAACTCGCACCTTCGGAAACTGGGATCTTGAATCTGGAAACTCGACCCCTGTCCCGGCCCGATTCGCCTTGCGCCGCCCGGGGACCCCGCCTATAATCTCCGCGGCTTTTCAGGAAACCGGAGGAGATCCGCTTTGATCCGCGTCAAGGCCCGCATGAACGAGGGGTTGGACCAGCTGCTCAAGCGCTTCAAGAAGGCCTGCGAGAAGGAAGGGCTCACCCGCGACATCAAGCGGACGTCGTACTACGAAAAGCCGAGCGAAGTCCGGCGCCGCAAGGAGCGCCAGCTCATCCGGAAGCTGCAGAAGGAAAGCCGCCTCACACCGAGATAGACTTCAGACTTCAGACATCAGACTTCAGTAGACTTCAGATTTCAGATTTCAGAATTCAGATCTCAGGAATCAGACATCAGTTCGCGCTCCCCGAACCTCAACAGCGCCTGAGAACGGACTTCTGATCACTCTTTCTGAAGTCTGAAGTCCGATGTCTGAAATCTGCCCCTAGTCACCTCTTCCGATTTCGAGGGAATCGCGACCCAGGAAATGGTCCAGGTGGTGGGCCCGGTCCTCGACGTCGAGCAGGATCCCCTTCAGCAGGTGCTCCGTCCCGAAGTCGCCCAGTTTCTGGGCGAGCCGGATCGAGGTCCTCAGGCGCTTCGCCGTCTCGCCCTCGTACTCCCGGTCGAGCTCCAGGCTCGGGCGGATCCGGAACGTCCCCTCGGGCTCGTGCGCCAGGTAGGAGAGTTTCGCCTGCGCCACGGGATCGCAGGTCGGGATCCCTCCGAGCGCCGTGATGCGCTCGGCGACGTGGTCCCCCTGCTTCTCGACCTCCTCGTAGGCGTCGTTCAGGAAGAGGTGGATGTCGCGGTACTGCGGGCCCTCCACGAGCCAGTGGTGCTTCAGATACTGGTGGTAGTGGACGAAGAGCGACGCCAGGTGGGCGTCCAGCTCCTTGACCATCTTCGACGTCGCCGTGCGTTCCAGCCCGATCGGGTTCGCCTCGAGCGAGCCGGGTTCCTTCCAGGGTTTCATCGCCGTCTCCTTTCGTGCGCGGACCGCCTGCGCCGACAGGCGCGGCAGAGTCCGCGGAATTGTATCGTGATCTCTTGGATGCTGAATCCCGAGGCGCGCGGCGCGGGAATGGACAGGGCCTCCGGCGCGGGGTCGCGCAGGTCGAGGATCCGCCCGCACGAGGTGCACACGAGGTGGTGGTGCGCGCCGGAGTCGACCTCGAACCGGGCGCCGGTGCCGGCGTGGGCGACCCGCCGGGCCACCCCGAGCCGCTCGAGGGTCCCGAGCACCCGGTAGACCGTCGCCAGGGTCATCCCCGGGAGACGCGCCGACGCCGCCGCGTGGACCTGCTCCGCCGTCGGATGGTCCCGCCGGCCCGCGAGCGCCCGCAGGACGGCCCTCCGCTGCGCCGTCACGGGGATCCCCCGCCGCCGGCACAGGTCCACCATCCGCCCCATCGACCCGGTTTCCGCCGCCATATGACTGATAATATATATCATCTGATAATAATTATCAATAAGAATCGCGCCGGAGGGGGCGGGCGTCCGCGGGACAGGGCCGGGGGGCGTTTGCTATACTCCGGACGCCCATGGACACCGTCATCGAGGCGCGGGGCCTGACGAAGGTCTACAAGGACTTCTGGGGGCGCCCCCGCCTGAAGGCGCTCGACGGCCTCAACCTCGAGGTCCGGCCCGGCGAGATCTTCGGCTTCATCGGCCCGAACGGGTCGGGCAAGACGACGACGATGAAGCTCCTCCTCGGGCTCCTCTTCCCCACCTCGGGGACGGCCCGCGTGCTGGGGCGCGCCCCCACGGACGTCGCCGCCAAGGCGAGGATCGGGTTCCTGCCCGAGGAGTCCTACCTCTACCGGTTCCTCAACGCGGACGAGACCCTCGACTTCTACGCCCGGCTCTTCCACATCGACCGGGCGACGCGCCGGAAGCGGATCGACGAGCTGATCGCCCGCTTCGGGATGGAGCACGCCCGCAAGCGCCAGATCCGCGAGTATTCCAAGGGCATGGTCCGGCGCATCACCTTCGCCCAGGCCCTCGTGAACGACCCCGAGGTCGTCTTCCTCGACGAGCCCACCTCCGGCCTCGACCCGATCTCGACCCGGGACATGAAGGACCTCATCCTGGACCTCAAGGCCCGCGGCAAGACCGTCTTCCTGTCGAGCCACCTGCTCGCCGACGTGCAGGCCATCTGCGACCGCATCGGGATCATCCACGAGGGGAAGCTGAAGGAGTACGGCGCCGTGCGGGACATCCTGGTCCGGCGGGACCACGTCGCCCTCACCTTCCGGAACCTCGGCGACGAGACCCGCCGCAAGCTCGTCGACATCGCCAAGCAGGAGGGCGCGGAACTCATCTCCGCCGACAACACCCTGGAGACCCTGGAGGACGTCTTCCTCCGGACGGTCCAGGGCGCGAAGAAACCCCCGTCATGAGCTCCGCGACGGGTCTCGCCGCCACGCTGGGACGGCTCCGGGCCGTGGCCGGCCTCACGTTCCTCGAGGCGGTCCGCCGCAAGGTCTTCCTCATCGTCATCATCGTGGGGGCGGCGATCGTCAGCTCCGCCGCCTTCCTGCCCGCCGTCGACCCCTCGGGCCGGCTGCGGCTCATCGAGATCTGGTCGGTCCGGACGGTCACCATTTTCTGCTCGCTGGGGGCGATCTTCCTCGCGGGTTTTTCGCTGCCCGGGGATTTCGAGCAACGGCGCATCTACACGCTCGTCACCAAGCCGGTCCACAAGGGGACCCTGTTCCTGGGAAAGTTCCTCGGGTTCGTCCTCCTCATGGCCGTCTTCCTCCTCATCATGGGGACGCTCACCCTCGTCTATCTCCGGATCATCGCGGCCGCGACGAAGGACTTCCCCGAGGCCCGGGCCCTGCCCCGCTACGTGCCGCAAGGGCTCTCCGGCCCCTTCGAGGACCGGGAGCGCGGCGGCCGGGGGGCCCGGTCCGATCAGAAGCAGGAGGTCGAGTGGATCTTCGAGGGACTTCCGCCGGGGCGATTCCCGGAGCGCGTCCCCGTAACCGCCAAGCTGGACCTACGGCGTCTTCCCGGCATGGAATTCCGCCTCGAGGCCAATGTCGCGATCACGGCGGTGAATCCGAAGACGCTCGAAAAACACGAGCAGGTGGTCCGGTTCCAGACGAACCGGTTCACGACCTTCGAGATCCCCGGGGCGGCGATCTCCGACGACGGCCGGCTCGGGATCCGGATGCGGCCCGCGGAGCCCGACCTGCAGGTCGCCGCCTGGCCCGACGGCCTGACGATCAGCGGGCTTCCCGTGAACTTCGAACTGAATTTCATGAAGGGGATGGGGCTCATCCTCCTCCAGTCGACGCTCGTCCTGCTCGCGACTCTCGCCGCCTCCACCTTCGTCTCGGCCCCGGTGAGCATCCTCCTGGGAATCTGCCTCTTTCTGACCGGGTCGTCGTGGTCCTTCGTCACGGAGTCCCTCGAGGACGTCGACCGCCAGCTCCGGGACCAGGAGCGGCGGGAGCGGCAGGGAGCGCCGGCCCGCGGGCCGGACGAGGTCCCTCCCTGGCTCCTGCGCGCCTCGGGAGCCCTGTCGCGGGGGATCCTCAAGGCCGTCCCGGATTTCGACAAGTACAACTTCGGGGAGTGGCTCCTGACGGACACGGCCGTTTCCGGCCGGGACGCCGGACGTGCTCTCGCGGCGTTCGCCCCGCGAGGCGCCGTCCTCCTGCTTCTGGGGCTCCTCCTCATCTCCATCCGGGACTTCGCCACGTAACCCGGTAGAATGGCCTCCGCACCGCCATGAAGCTCAGGACCTGGCTGATCGTCGTCGCCCTGCTCGGGTCGCTCCTCCTCCTCCAGCACGTCCTGGAGCGGACGGAGGTCCAGAGGCTGGAGCGGGCGTCGCAGAATCTCGGAGAGCTGCGCGCCTCGTCCCTCCTTCCGACGTACATCGGCTCCCTCTTCCTCGGGTCGTTCCGCGCGGTCGCGATCGACATCCTCTGGATCCAGATGCAGCGGATGCGCGAGCAGGAGCACCGGTACTTCGAAACGATCGAGATCATGGACCTGATCACGAAGCTCCAGCCGCGCAATCCCGAAGCGTGGGCGTACCTCGGGTGGGACGCCGCGTACAACATCGCCAACCAGTTCCGCACGGCCGAAGAGGAGGAGGCGCGGCGGAAGCTGGAGCGCAGCCTGGAGCGCGCCGGAGTCGATCGCGAGCGCGTGAAAGCCCTCATCGCCGCACTGGACGTGAAGATCGCCGAGAAGGACGCCCAGTTCCGGAAGTGGGTCCGGCTGGGTCTGGAGAAGCTGGCTGCGGGGACCCGTCATATTCCGGACGATCCGTACCTCAGGCAGCAGATCGGACTCGCCTTTCTCACCAAGGCCTCCTACACGAGTGGCCACATGGACCGCCAGTTCCTCCAGGCGGTGGAGGACCCGGCCTCCGGCCTGCAGGCGATCGCGATGGAACCGCCGGAGGCGGTCCGGATCCGCAGCGCCTACGAGCTGGCGGAGCACTGGTTCGCACGGGCCCTTGTGGCGCTGGAGAAGCAGCTCCGGGCGGGCAAGTTCCACGTCTACCGCTCCCTGGCCGAGAGCCTGAGGCGTGCCGGGGAGAAGGACCGCCCGTATCACACGACCCAGATGGGGCTCAACATCGATCCCGCGGGTCTCGATGGATTCCAGTACGTGTGCCGCTACCTCCACGCGGTCCGCCTGTGGTATTCGGCCCGCGAGGCCGGGGAGCGCGGCGAAGGGGAGCGCGCCCGGGCCCTGCTCCGGGAGGCCTCCGCGGCGTTCCAGCGGGCGGCCGACAAGGCCCGGGCGGTCCGGAGCGCGTACGCGACGCCCGCGTGGCCCATGCTCATCTTCAGCGACCGCGAACAGCTCTGCCGGGGTCTGGCCGAAGCGGTCGGCGAGCAGGCGGGCCTGCCGCAGCCCCTCTCGGAATCCGACCGGGCCCGGCTCCTGGCCCGTCTCGCGAAGGTCCGGTTGAGCGCGCCGGATTTGAGCGTCAGGCCCGTCGACGACGACTACGTGCTGAACTACCTCGGATGGCTCAAGAAATCCCTCGGCGGAGACGCGTACGAATACAACGACGACTTCTTCGCGGAGGCGTGGCTGGAAGTCGGGCAGGTCGCGGAGGCGACGATCGGTCCGGAGCTGTCGGATGTGGACTGGTTCAAATTCATGGCCGAACCGCCCGCCCCGCCGGAGGCCGGCGGCCACTCCCACGACGACGCCGAAGCGACAGGTCCCGTCACCGCCGTCTTCCGGGTGATGCGAACCGGTGGGCTGACGCTGACCGTCAAGAGCTGCTCCTTCCTGGGCGGCACTCTGGCGACATTCGGGGAATTCCAGGTGACGGATGAGAAGGTCCGGGTATTCGAAGTGACCGCCGAGAGGCCAGGGCCGGTCTTCATCGTCGTAACGGGCAGCGCGCCGTCGCCCGAAACGGGACGCGGGTACTGGATTCAGGCGCTCGGAGTCCGTCGATGATGGCGGCTGTCGATCTCCCGCGCTGGACCGTGGCTCCCTTCGTGGGTTATCTCCTCGCCATCGCGCTCCTTCCGCTAGTCGCGCCGAAATTCTGGCACTCCAACCGAAACAAGCTCCTCGTCGCGCTCGCGGCGGCCCTGCCCGTCGCGCTCTATCTCCTCCTCGTGCCGGAACACGGAGGGCATTGGCTCGTCCACAGCGCCAAGGAGTACGTCGCCTTCGTCGTGCTGCTGGCGGCGCTCTATGTCATCGCGGGGGGCATACACCTGAAGGGTTCGCTCGCCGGGACGCCTTTGTCCAACACGGCCATCCTCGGGATCGGCGCGGCGTTGGCCAGCCTTATCGGAACGACGGGAGCGTCGATGGTCCTCATCCGCCCGCTCCTGAGGGCGAACGAGAAGCGGCTCCGGAAGGCGCACCTCGTGATCTTCTTCATCTTCATCGTCTCGAACTCGGGCGGCCTGCTCACGCCGCTGGGGGATCCGCCCCTGTTCCTCGGCTTCCTGCGCGGCGTGCCTTTCCTCTGGACCCTGAATCTGTTTCTGCCGTGGCTCCTGGTCAACGGAGCCCTGCTGGTGATCTTCAACTTCCTCGACCAGGGGGTCCTGTTCAGGGAGGAGCTGGAGCGGCCCGGGTCCCAGCTCGAGGAGGTCCAGAAGATCGACGAGCCGCTCCGCCTGGAGGGCGGTCTCAATATCCTCTGGCTCCTCGGCGTGATCGGGATCATTTACGCGATCGGAGCCTGGGGATCGAAGATCATCCGCAACCCCGACGCCGCGCTTCTCCTCCAGGTCGGCGCGATGATCGTGCTGGCCGGACTTTCGATGGCCACCACGAAGACGGAGGTGCGGAAGGCCAACCGGTTTGCCTGGGGTCCCATCCTGGAGGTGGCCGCCATATTCGCCGGGATCTTCGTGACGATGGTGCCGGCCCTGAATCTGCTGGAGGCGGAGGGGGCCGGCCTGGGCCTGCGGGGTCCCTCGCATTTCTTCTGGGCGACCGGCCTGCTGTCGAGCTTCCTCGACAACGCGCCGACGTACCTGGCCTTCACGACGCTGGGAACGGCCGTGGTGAACGGCGCCGATCCCGCCGCGGGGCTTTCCGCCGACAACCTCGGCCCGTTCGCGGCGCACCCGGCGGGCGGGACGCTGCTGGCGGCGATCTCCTGCGGCGCGGTCTTCATGGGGGCGATGACGTACATCGGGAACGGCCCCAATTTCATGGTGAAGGCCATCGCGGAGGAGCGCGGCGTCCGGATGCCCGGCTTCTTCCGGTACATGGCGTGGTCGGGGGCGATCCTCCTGCCGGTGTTCGCGGCGGTGACGCTCCTCTTTTTCCGGTGAGCGCGGGGTTCCTTGACACCCTCCCGGCGCCCTGCTACTAATCATCGCGCCTTGCCGTCCCGGCCGACCCTACTCGCCCAAGTGTCCCGGTTTCTTTTTCACAGAGTCTGGAGCCGCCCGTGAAACGTCGAGCCCGTCGCCGACTTCCGGCCGTCGTCCTGTTCGCGTTCATGGCCTTCTGCCTCTGGATCTTCCTCCAGCCGGACGCGCTCGCCTCGGTGTTCGGGACCCAGGAGCCCGCGAAGGCGGCCCAGGTCCACGAGGTCCACCTCTTCGAGTTCATGTCGAGCGACCACTACGACGGCTTCGAACGGACGATGCTCTGGGTCGTCTTCTTCACGGCGCTCGCGGCGCTGGTCTACGCGTGGATGCTCGTCGGCCAGGTGAAGCGCGCCGACACCGGCACGGACAAGATGAAATTCGTGGCGGACGCCACCCGGGAGGGCGCGAACGCCTACATGGCCCAGCAGGGCCGGCGGCTCGTCCCCCTCATGGTGGTCGTCACCCTCATCCTTTTCTTCACCAAGCTGGACACGGGGATGACCCTCGCGGTGGGCCGCGCGGGCGCCTTCATCATCGGCGCCACGTTCAGCTGGCTCGTCGGGTTCATCGGCATGCGGCTCGCGACCCAGGGCAACCTGCGCGTCGCGGCGGCCGCCCGCACGAGCTACGGCACCGCGATGCAGCTCGGCTACCGCACCGGCACCATCACGGGGATGCTGACGGACGGCCTCGGCCTCCTCGGCGGCACCCTGATCTTCATGATGTTCGGCGAGAAGGCGTACGAGGCGCTCCTCGGATTCGGCTTCGGCGGCACGCTCCTCGCCCTCTTCATGCGCGTCGGCGGCGGACTCTACACCAAGGCCGCGGACGTCGGCGCCGACCTCGTCGGCAAGATCGAGGCGGGCATTCCCGAGGACGATCCCCGCAACGCCGCGACCATCGCGGACAACGTGGGCGACAACGTCGGCGACTGCGCGGGCATGGCGGCCGACATCTTCGAGTCGTACGAGGTCACGATCGTCGCCGCGATGATCCTCGGCATGGCGAGCTTCGGCCACAAGGGGGTCATCTTCCCCCTGCTCGTGCGGGCCATCGGAGTCATCGGTTCGATCATCAGCACCTACAGCGTGAAGGCGGGCGACAAGGACACGTCCGACACGGCGCTCCACTCGGTCCACCGGGGGTTCCTGATCGGGAGCGTCATCAGCGTGATCGGATTCTTCGTCCTGGGCTTCTTCTACCTGAAGTTCGACGCCCATTACTTCGAGACCTACAAGCAGGCGGCGGCGGGCTATCCCCATGGGATCGACGGGCTGGCCTGGTGGGCCAACTTCGGCTTGAAGGGCCTCGACCTCCGTCCCGCGCTGACCTGCCTGATCGGCGTCTTTCTCGCGGTCGCCCTGAACAAGTGCACGAGCTACTTCACCCACACGCAGTACGCCCCGGTGAAGTCGCTCGCGAAGGCGTGCCAGACCGGTCACGCGACGAACATCATCCAGGGCATCGCGGTCGGCTACGAGTCCACGGTCTTCGCCGTCATGATCATCGCCGCCGCGATCCTCGGCTCGGTCCTGGTCTACTCGGGCACGAGCCCGATCTTCGTCGCCTACGGCGTGGCCATGTGCGGCATCGGCATGCTGACCCTGACGGGCAACACGATCTCGATGGACGTCTTCGGTCCCGTGGCGGACAACGCCAACGGCATCGGCGAGATGGGCTACGACAAGGCCGAGATGGAGAAGAAGGAACCGGGGAGCTACAAGCGCGCGCGGCAGATCCTGGCCGACCTCGACGCCGTCGGCAACACGACGAAGGCCGAGACCAAGGGCATCGCGATCGGCTCCGCGGTCATCGCCGCCGTCTCGCTCTTCGCGAGCTTCATCGCCGTCATCGCGGTGGGGAGCGATGAGAACATCCACCTCATGACGCTCAAACAGTACATGGACGAGGCGGCCAACCTCAGCCTGGCCCACCCGATCGTCTTCATCGGCCTCCTGCTCGGCGGCGCGGTGCCGTTCCTCTTCTCGAGCATGCTCCTCCGCGCGGTCGGACGCGCGGCGTTCCTGATCGTCAAGGAGGTCCGGCTCCAGTTCAAGGACAAGGAGATCTGGGCCGGCACCAAGAAGCCCGACTACGGGCGGGTGGTCGGCATCTGCACGACGGCGGCGCAGAAGGAGCTGATCGGGCCGGGGCTGCTCGGCATCATCACTCCGCTCCTCGTCGGCTTCCTCCTCGGGCCGTACGGACTCGGCGGATTCCTCGCGGGCATGATCCTCGTCGGCCAGCTCCTCGCCGTCTTCATGGCGAACGCGGGAGGCGCCTGGGACAACGCCAAGAAGGCGATCGAGGACGGGCTCTACGGCGGCAAGGGGTCGGAGGCGCACAAGGCGGCCGTCACGGGCGACACCGTGGGCGATCCGCTCAAGGACACGGCGGGCCCCGCGATCAATCCGCTCGTCAAGGTCATGAACATGGTGAGCCTCATCGCCCTCCCCATCATCATCAAGTTCAACATCAGCTCGTCGAAGCCGGCCGTCGGCTGGGCCGTCGTGGTCGTGTGCCTCGCGGCCGTCGTGTGGGCGCTCTGGCAGTCGAAGCGGGAAACGGCGG
>DASXTT010000293.1:0-5164 GCA_036505255.1 Planctomycetota bacterium
CGTCGGAACCGCGCTCATGAAGGATCTGGTGGATTGGGCGGCGGGCAACCCCGCGGTCGGCAAGATCGAGCTCCTCGTGCGCGCCGTCAACCCGGGGGCGATCGAGCTTTACCGCAAGTTCGGATTCGTCGAAGAGGGGCGGTTCAGGAATCGCATCCGCCTCGAGGACGGCACGCATCTCGACGACATTTCCATGGCGTGGTTTCCGCCCACAAGGAAGTCGTGAGTCTTGAGTCGTGGGTCGTGAGTCTCGTCCAGAAGTCCCGGGTCACGAGTCGATGGTATTGGGACTCCGGACACGCGACGACGGACTCGCAACTTCCTTCTTCGACTCATGACTCTCGACCCAAGACTCAAGACCTCATGGTTTGGTCCGCCTCCCCTCAAGTGGCGGACAACGCTCTGACTCCTGCTGGGCAAGTCTCGTCAGCGTTCCGTTTGGAATCGCTTCCCGGATTCGCTTCATCAGCGACTGGTAGTAGGTGATGTTGTGGAGCGAGAGCATCGAGAGGCCGAGGATCTCATCGACCGCGAAGCAGTGGCGCAGGTAGGCGCGACTGAAGGCGCGGCAGGCGGGGCAGGTGCAGGCGGGATCGAGCGGCCGCTCGTCCTCCTTGAACGCCGCGTTGCGGATCTTGAGCATCCCCTCGCTCGTGAAGGCCCACCCGGTCCGGCCCATCCGCGTCGGCAGGACGCAGTCGAACATGTCGACGCCCTGCAGGACCGCGTTCGCGATGTCGCCGGGCGTTCCGACTCCCATGAGATAGCGCGGTTTCGATTCCGGAACGGCCTCGCAGACCGCGGCCGTCATCTCGATCATCGTCGTCGCGGGTTCGCCGAGCGATAGACCCCCGATCGCCGCGCCCGCCAGGTCGTGGCGCTCCACGTCCTCCGCCGAGCGCCGCCGGAGCGCCGCGTCCGTCCCGCCCTGCACGATTCCGAAGAGCCCCTCGTCGCGCCGTGCCTTCACCGTCCGTGCCAGCCACGCCGAGGTGCGCTTCACGGCGGCTTCCGCGATCGCGGGAGTCGCGGGGAAGGGCGCCGGCTCGTCGAGCGGCATGACGATGTCCGCCCCGAGGAGGCGCTGGATTTCCAGCGCCCGCTCCGGGGTGAGATAAACCCGCGAGCCGTCCAGGTGCGACTGGAATTCCACTCCCGCGTCGTCCACCTTGCGCAGTTTTGCGAGGCTGAAGACCTGGTAGCCGCCGCTGTCCGTGAGGATCGGCCCCTTCCAGCCCATGAAGCGGTGGAGGCCGCCCATATGGTGAATCAAATTCTCGCCGGGCCGGAGCGCGAGGTGGTACGCGTTGCAGAGGAGGATCTGCGCGCCGGCCGCCTCGAGCTGGGAGGGCGCGAGCGTCTTCACCGCGGCCTTCGTGCCGACCGGCATGAACGCCGGCGTGTCGAAGGCCCCATGGGGCGTCTCGATCCGTCCCGTGCGGGCGCGGCTGTGCGGATCCCGCGCGGAAACGGAGAAGGAAATCATTCGTATACTGTAAGGTCGTCAGGCGGAGTCTGTCCAACCCGGGGATGGCGGATGAGATTGTTTGTTCCGGCCGCGCTGATCGCGGCGCTTGCCCTCGCTCCAGTCCAGTCGGGCGAAGTCGACAAGGCCCTCAAGACGATCCGCGCCATAGACATCCAGCGCCACCAGGTTTTTCTCGCCTCGGACGAGCTCGAGGGGCGCGAAGCCGGGAGCGAGGGAGGCCAGCGTGCGGCGCTCCACATCGTGGACCACCTGGCGAGCCTCGGGTTCGAGGGCGCCGCCTCCGACGGCGGCTACTTCCAGCCCTTCGGCGGCGGCTCGGCGACGGGCGAGCTTGCGGACGCCAATCTCCTGCGCCTGTACAAGGACGCCTCGCGCAGGACTTCCGAGGAATTCAAGCTCGGCGCTCAAATCACTCCCTACGGCCGGTCGCGCGCCGGCTCGGCCGACGGGTCCGTGATCGTCGCGGGGTACGGCATCACCGCCCCGGAATTCGGCTACGACGACTGGAAGGGCGGGACGGCGAAGGGGGCGATCGCGCTCGTCCTCGACGGCGAGCCCCAGGAGGCGGACGAGCAGAGCAAGTTCGACGGGACCAAGCCCACGAAGTACTCGGAGCTCGAGCACAAGATCCAGATGGCGGAGAAGGCCGGGGCGGTCGCGCTTCTCGTGGCGTCGCGGGAGGGTCTCGCGAAGCGGCCCGAATTCGCGTGGCCACCGGATGGCAAGTCGCCTCCGGTCAAGATCCCCGTGGCGCTGGTCTCCGCCGAGCTGGCCGACCGGCTCGCGGGCAAGCCGCTCAGGGCCCTGCGCGCCGAGATCGACGCCGATCTCAAGCCGCGCTCGATCAAGGGTGCGCTGGTCGCGGAGATTTCGCTCTCCGCCCGCCCGCTTCCGGGCAGAGGGACCAAGAATATCCTCGCGGTCTGGCGCGGGATCCACTCGAAGCTCAAGGAGGAATTCGTCGTCATCGGCGCCCACTACGACCACGTGGGCCGGGGCTCGCGGCAGAACAGCCGGGGCAAGGTGGGCGAGATCCACAACGGGGCGGACGACAACGCGTCGGGGACGTCGACGCTCCTCGACATCGCGGAGGCGCTGAAGGATACGAGGCCCAGGCGTTCGATCCTCCTCATGTGGTTCGACGCGGAGGAGAAGGGCCTCGTGGGGTCGAACAACTGGTGCGCCTCGCCGACCGTGCCCCTCGACCACGTCGTCGCGATGCTGAATCTCGACATGGTCGGCCGCAACGACACCACGAAAATCCTCCTGGGCGTGGAGAAGGAGGGGAAGGACCCGAGGTACCCGAAGCTGGCGGCGGCGCTCGCGCAGACGGAGCAGAAGTTCCGGATCAAGTTCGACTGGGAGGGCGCGGACGACCTGATCCGCCGGAGCGACCACTGGAGCTTCATGGAGAAGGGCGTGCCTGCCGCCTTCTTCACGGGCGGCCTTCACGCGGATTATCACACCGAGCGCGACGACGTCGAGAGGATCAACTTTCCGAAGGAGGAGCTTGTCGGGAAGATCGTCTTCTGGCTCGCCGAGAAGATCGCCAACTCCGAGCAGTCGCTTCGATAGGAAGTCCTGAGTCGAGAGTCGAGAGTCGCTTCGAGCGACGAGCTTCCAGCCAGACATAAAATCGTCCGGCTTGGCGCTTGAAACTCGAAGCGACTCCCGACTCCTGACTCATGACTCACGACTTGCGTCGGTAGATCCGCACCCGCAGGCCGGCCTTGTCGAAGAGCCGCTCG
Source organism: Planctomycetota bacterium (assembly GCA_036505255.1). Taxonomy (GTDB): domain Bacteria; phylum Planctomycetota; class MHYJ01; order MHYJ01; family JACPRB01; genus DASRJF01. The sequence continues at coordinate 3,238 of DASXTT010000293.1, forward strand.
TAGGCGATCTCAAATCGGGGCTCGGCGCGCAGAAAACGCATCGTGAACTCAGGCCAGTCGTGGTCCGCCTTGCGGATCTCCTCCAAGGGACGCGGCGGACGCTCCCTCAAGTCGTCGGGCTCGAGGGCCACCACGATTTCCTCGGGGCCGGCCGCCAGCCACCGGTCGAACACCTTGCGGGGACCCTCGGGGTCGCGATCCCACGACTCGGGCAGGTCCAGGTTGAACCCGAGGCGGCGCTTCCGGAGATCCGCGCGTTTGCGCAGTTCCCACTCGAAGAGGTGGCGGCTCAAGCCTTCGAATCCCCCGACGATCCGGACGGACGGCGAGCCTTCGATCCGGTTGATCGTCCACTGGAGCGCCGCCGCATACTCGCGATGCACCGGAGGCGGCCCGATCGTGGGGCGGAGTTCCACGCCGTACAGGATCATCCCCCCGGGGAACAGCGCCGCGGTCGCCATCGTCGCCGCGAAGAGCCGGGCGCGCGCCGCGGGCCGTAATTCCACGAGCGTGTCGGTGGCAAGGATCCACCACGCCGGAAGGAAGGGGATGAGGAACCGCGTCTGGCGCGCGGGGTGGGCAAGAACGAGGGCCGTCCCCGCGACGACCGCCCAGCGGAGGAACCGGACGCGTTCGGGCGCGCCCCGGCGGAAGAACGAGGCCGCCGCGAGGAGGACCACTGCGGCCGCGATCGTCCACACGGCGTGCCCGCCCGTGACGAAGTACTCAGGGTAATAGCTCCAGTGCGACGGATCGGTCCGGGGCTGGTCGGACGGCGGCCGCATGAACCACTCCGCGTACTGCTGAAACCGCGGAGGATAGATTACGAAGATCCAGATGTAGATCGGCACGACGGCGGTCATGAAGATGGCTCGGAAGCGCCATGGCGCCGTCTCCCGAAGCACCGCGCGATGCTTCCAGACGAGCCACGCGACCCGGGCCCCGGCGATCAGCGCCGCGGCGATCAACGCTCCGCCGACGCGCGTCATCGAGAGCGTCCTCGATCCGAGCGGAATGGACCAGCCGCCGGTGACCCGGATCGCGATTGCGATCAGCACGCAGACCGCGATCAGGATGTGCACCGGGTGGTAGAGCGCGCGGGATTTGGCGAAGCGGACGAGGACGCCGCGTAGAAACTCGCGAAAGCGCCACGTCTCGAAGGCCACCAGGATCACGATCCAGCAGACCGCGTACTGCGCGGCGGTGAGCATGAAGATCGTGAGCGTCCACCCGAGCGGCCGGACCGCGCGGTCGTCCTCGATTGATCGCGCGTAGAGTCGGAGAGCGAGCGTGGCGAGGATCGCGGCCGGGATCTCGAGCATGATCTCGCCCGAAAGCGCAAGGAGCCCGGGGCAGTTGAGCGCGAGCAGGGCGGAGATCCAGCCCGAGGCCTTCGACTCGGCCGTCGCGTAGAGCAGGATGGCGAGCGCCCCGAAGAGGAGGGTGCCGACGGCGATCGCCGTCCACCACGAGGGGCCGAAGGCCAAGTACGCGGCCGCGAGGAGAAGGGGGTGACCCGGCGCGTAGCGGTAACGGTGACCGAAGACGTCTGCCGTGAAGTTCGGGACGTCGAAGCGGGCGACGTCCTGCGCGACGGCGTAGCCCTGGAGCCCGTGGGAGGCGGAGTCCCAGGGCGGCGTCCCTCCGTTGTTCACGCGCGCTCGGAAGGCGAGCGTCGACGCCATCGCCGCGAGCACGACGACGGCCCACAGTCCGGCGCGCCTCATTCGGCCAGTGTAAGATAAGCAACCTGATATTGAGTGAGTTGACAGACTTCAGACATCAGACTTCAGTCGCTTCCAGCGGCGAGCTTCGAGCCCCGCTCCTTGACTCGGGCCGCGTGATGCCGCGCCTTGAGACTCGAAGCTGGAAGCTTCCGAAAACTGGAAACTGGAGACTGGATACTTGAAACGAACTCCACCAGCGA
>DASXTT010000294.1:0-9248 GCA_036505255.1 Planctomycetota bacterium
AGGATCGGCCGCGGCCGGCCGCGATCATCAAGGCTCCCGTGGCGGCCACAACCAGGAGGGCGAGGGCGATCAGCGCGCGATGGTCCCGGACCAACTCCTGGAGTCGTGGTTCATCCGCGGACTCCAGCAGGGATGGGCGCAGGTAGACGGCGCCCAAGGCCGCCAGTGCGACGCCCGCGAATAAGCCCCCGGCCGCGCGCGCGCCCCATCGAAGCCACTTCGCGGGATCCGCATCCCACAGCGGAACCAGCGCCGCGGCGATCATGAGGGCGACCGCGGGCTGAAGGGGCAGAAGGTAATACCAGCGCTTGTTCGAGGCCACCATCAGGATCAGGAACCCCGCCCCGGCCCATGTCGCCAGGAGGGCCCGATCGGGATCGGAACGCCGTTGGAACAGCCAGCGAAAAGTCACGGGCAGGATCGCCGCCACCGGGAGGAGCATCAGGACCTGGCGCGAAAAGTAATACCACAGCGGCTTGGCGTGGCTTCCGGCGATCCCCCGGCTGAGGCCCATCGGCATGTAGAGGTTCTCGTCCAGGAGCGACGTGTGAAGGAATTCGGCGCCTCCCGCCAGCGCCGCGGGCAGGTACCAGAGAAGCGACACCTCGACCGTGATCAAAAGCGCGGCGCCCACGGCCGCCCACGGGACAGGGGCCTTCCAGAATCGTCCACGGCTGACCACGAGGAGATCGCCCAGGACTCCGGCCACGGGCAGGGCCAGTCCCAGAGGCCCCTTGCAGAGGACCGCCAGGCCGAAGTAAATCCCGCACAAGGCGGCGGCGGCCCACAAGCCCAGGCGTCCGCGACGGGCGGCGAAATAGGCCGCCATCCCCGAAGTGAGGAAAAAGGTGAAGGTCATGTCGACCATCGCCGATCGCGCCCACGCCGTGAAGAGAGTATTGCAACCGAGCACCGCCACCGCGATCGCGGAGGCCCGGGGAGGGCCGAACAGGCGCGCCGTCAGGCCGACCATCAGGAGGGTCGCGACCGCCATGAGGACCGAGATTCCCCGGAGGCTCCACTCGCTCACCCCCAGAAGCGACGAGGCGGCCGCGGCGAGCCCGTAATAGAGAGGCGGCTTCTCGGAGAGGTAGCCGTCCGGCGTCCGCGGCAGCAGCCAGTTCCCCCCCTCCGTCATGTCGCGCACGATGACGGCGCTGCGCGATTCGTCGATGGGGGTGAGTTCCGGGGCGCGCAGGTTCCAGGCGTACCCCAGGGCGAATGCGGGAAGGAGCCACAGCCACCCGTTGCGGCCGGTCGGGAAGGGCATGCCCCGATGGTGACGGGGTCGCCTGAAGCCGCCCTGAAGCGCGGATTAGTTATTCCAGATGAAGGTAAATGAAAACTAAAGTTGTCCTAAGATGGGATTCATGGGCGCAGGTAAGACTCAGGGGATGCACATCCTGCTCGTCGAGGACAACCGGCGTCTCGCCCGGTACCTGAAGCGCGCGCTCCAGGAGGAGGGCTACGCCGTCGAGATGTCGCACGACGGGGACGAGGGCCTCTCCCTCGCCATGCGCGGGTCCTTCGACGCGCTCGTCCTGGACGTCATGCTGCCGAGCCGGAACGGGATCGAGCTCATGACCGTCCTCCGCCAGAAGAAGAAGACTCCGATCCTCCTGATCAGCGCGCGCGGCGAAATGGACGACCGCGTCCAGGGGTTGAACCTGGGCGCCGACGATTTCCTTCCCAAGCCCTTCGCCATCGAGGAATTCAAGGCCCGCGTCCGGGCGCTTCTCCGCCGGAACGGGCCGTCCGAGCCGGTCATGCTGGCCTGCGCGGACCTGAAGATGGACCTGCTCCAGCGGAAGGTCTACCGGGGCAAGACGGAAATCCAGCTGACGGCCCGCGAGTTCTCGCTGCTGGAGTACCTGCTCCGGAACCAGGGCCGGGTCCTCGCGAAAACCCTGATCGCCGAGCACGTCTGGGGCTACTCCTTCGATTGGGAGAGCAACATCATCGAGGTCTTCATCAACCAGCTCCGGAACAAGCTGGACCGGGATTTTGGAACCCGCCTCATCCACACGCTGCGCGGGGTAGGCTACATCCTAAAGGCTCATGCTTAAATCGCTCAAGTCGCGCCTGACCTTCCTGTACGTGGGGATCTTCGCCCTCTTTGTCGTGGCGTTCTCCCTGGGGGTCCACGCGCTGGCCGCCGCCCGGGTCTGGAAGGACTTCGACCGCGATCTCGACCGCGACGCCCGGGTCTTCTCGACCCTCGTGCTCGAAGAATCGGCGGAGCTGGACCGGGGCGAGCACACCCGGGAAAACTGGCTGGATGAGCTGAAGAGCTATCCGGAATCCATGCATGCCTTGGCCACGCTGTACACGGCCGACGGCAAGGTGCTCTTCCGTTCCCGGGACCTGGCCGCGGCATCCCTTCATGGCGGCGGCCCCCGCCCGCCGGGTCCGCCGGGAATCCGGACCGAGTACCTCAACCTTGCCTACCGGCCCGGAGACTACAGGGTGGTGACGGTGGCCTTCGGCGACGGGCGTCAACCCGCCCTGGTGCTGGAGTTCGCGCGCTCCACGGCGGGACTCTCCCGATTCCTCCGGCGCATGGGGCTGGAGCTGCTGGCCGCCGTCCCATTGCTCATCGTCCTCGCCTCCCTGGCCGGGTACTTCTTCGTCAAGAGGGCGTTGCGGCCCGTCGACGAAATGGCCGGCTTGGCGCGGGAGATCAGCGCGGGCGACTTGGCGCGCCGCATCCCGATCCCGGCTTCGGAAGGCGAGTTCCGCCAGCTGGCGCTCACGATCAACGGCATGCTCTCGCGCCTGGAGGAGGCCTTCGCGCGCATGCGGACGTTCACCGCCAACGCGGCGCACGAGCTGCGGACGCCCATATCGACCATCCGCACGGCCTTGGAGACCTCCGTGGGACGCTCCTCCTCCGAGATGGAAGAGGCGATTCAGGACGCCTTGGAGGACCTGGGAAGGTTGTCGGAAATCACCGAAAGACTCTTCCTGCTCGCCCGGGCCGACGCGGGCCGGCTGCTGGGGGCCACGAAGCCGGTCGATCTCGCCGAGATCGCGAGACAGATCGCGGAGGCCTTCGAAGGACCGGCCGCGGCGAAGGGAATGACCATCGAGTGCGCCACGGAGCCCTTCACGGTCGATGGTGACGCCGCCCTCATGCGGCGCGCCATCCACAACCTCGTCGAGAACGCGGTGAAGTACGGCCGGAAGGGGGGAAGGATCCGCCTCCGGGTGAGTCCGGCCGGGCTCGAGGTGGGGAACGACGGCCCCGCGATTCCCCCGGAGCACCTGCCGCGCCTGTTCGACCGGTTCTACCGGATTGATCCGGCGCGCTCGGACCGCATTCCCGGCGCGGGGCTCGGGCTCGCGATCGTCAAGTCCATCATCGAAGCCCACGGGGGCCGGGTGGTCGTGGAATCGACTCCCGAAATGACGGTTTTCCGCATCTCGCTGAAGGGGGCGGGCCCGACGCGGCCCGTCGCCGTCCCGGTCAAGTAAACTCCGCCCGCGATTTTTCGATCCCTCCAGAAAACCTTCGGACTTCGCCTTCCGCCGCGCACACCGATAGAGACGGATCGGAACCCTTTGCCAGGGAGGCGCGGATGCGGTCGATGATCCAGGTTCTCGTCATCGGGGCGGTGATTGGAGCGGGAAGCGGGCTCGTGTCGGCGCAGGACCCGTCCACGGGTTCTTGGAGCGCGGAGGCCGCCGGGTATTACTTCGCGCGAGGCGGAAACGCGACGGACGGGGCCTACCTGTACGTTTTCGGCGGATACCAGTTCGGCGTCCGTCCCACCTTTCCCTCCTACTACCGGGCCGCCCGGCGGTACGATCCCGCTTCGGACACGTGGACGACACTCGCGGATCTGCCGAACGATCCATCCGGGATCACCTACCAGTACAACGCGGGAGCCTGCTATGACGGCCGGCTCTACTCGTTCGGCACCTCCTACTCGGGAGGAACCGGCCGGGTCCTCTCGTATTCCATCGCCGACGATCAGTGGTCCGTGCTGTCGGGTGTGACACTGCCCCTGAACCGGTACGGCGCCGCGGCGGCGGTCCTGGGAGACCGGATCTGCATTACCGGCGGCTACGCGGGCGGCGCCAGCCGGAGGACCGACCTCTTCGATCCCGCGACCGAGACCTTCGAGCAACGGGCGGACATGCCCGGCGCCCTGTACCTTCACGCCGCGGCCGCCATTCCGTGGCGCGGCACGATGTACGCGATGTGCGGCTACCGCGACGGCGCGTATCAGGCCGTCTGCTACCAATACGCGCCCTCTTCGGATTCGTGGACGACCCGCGCTCCGGTCCAGTCGGGGGGCGCCCTCCAGCCGCGCGGCTTTCCGGCCGCCTTCGCGGTGGGCGACCGGATCTACCTGACGGGGGGCTACACGGGAAGCGGCTCCTCGAACACGAACTTCGAATACCGCGTGGAGACCGACTCCTGGACGCCGCGCGCCTCCATGGCGCGGGCGCGCTACCAGCATGCGGCCGCGACGATCAACGGACGCGGCTTGGTGTACGGCGGGCTCGCGGTCTACACGTTGGGAGAGGAATTCACGCCGCCGGAATTCGGCCCGGCTCCGGATCCTCCCGGGAACCTGGCCCAGATCGGCGGCCGGCCCGAGTCTTCCTCGCAGGCGGCCGCGGATCCGCGATCCCCCGAGGGGTGGACCGACGGCCGGATCGTTTTCTCGGCGACGGTGACCGATTCGAATCCGCAGGACCAGGTCCGCCTCCGCGTCCGCGTGAGGCCCGCGGGCGGTTCGGCATGGACGCTGATCGACAGCGGACTCTCCGCGCAGGGAACGATCCGCGTGCCGTACGCGATTCCCGCCGCGGGGACCTACGACTGGGAGTACCGCGTCGAGGATGCGGCGGGAAATTCTTTTCCCGAGGGCTGGGCGCCGGCGTTCGGGAACGACCGATCGCCCGATTTCAGAAGCGACCAGGTGCCTCCGACCGCTCCGGTCCCGCGATCTCCGAATGGGATCGACATCGATGTCCCCGACCCCGCGGCCGGCCTGGTGACCTTCGAGTGGGAGGAATCGAAAGACGATGGCCCCGCGGAGGCCCTCACGTACGAGCTCCAGGTGGCCAGGGATCTCGAATTCGACGACCTAGAGACCTCCGTCGATATTCCGGCCGGGAGGACTTCATGGTCCGTCTATCTCGCCGTGGCCCGAGAATCCCGATATTGGCGGATCCGGGCGCGCGATATCGGAGGGAACGCCGGCGACTGGGGCGAGCGGCTCGAATTCCGCGTGACCCACGACGACGGGTGGAATCACGCGGCGGGGGACGGAAGGAACGGGTGCGGATACGGGGCGGGGGGAGGCGGCGGGGGCGCCGTCGGATGGATCCCGGCGCCCGCCGTCCTTCTGGGCGCGCTCCTCCTGCGCGGATTCCGAATTGAATGGCTCCGGATCAAATGTGCATGAGGGCGAAAAGGGGTCCCATTTTTAATGGAGCCGCCCCGGCGCCCCGCGGGCGCGCCGCTCCTCCCCTGCTGAGGCGTCCAGAAAATTCTGGACTTGCCCCGGTCGCGAAGTAGCATGGTCCGATTCACTCATGCCCGGATCCAGAGTAGGGGAATTGGAGCCCGCGGCGGCGATCGAGCCGTTTGACCTCGGCCAGCTCCTGGTGCGCAACGGGCTCATCTCGGAAGCCGCGCTCGCGGAATGCCTCGGCGTCCAGCGCGAGGTGGCCCGCGCGGGGCTGGACGACATCCCCCGGCTCGGCGAGCTCCTCGTCGCGCGCGGTTTTCTCTCCCGGGAACAGGTCGTCGCCGCGCTCTCCCAGCAGGCGCAGACGATCCTCTACTGCCCCCGGTGCGACGTCCAGGTCAACGTCCAGAGGCGCCCCGACGTCCGCGAGGTCCACTGCATCCGGTGCCGGGGCACCCTCGTCTCCCCCCGCGAGCCCCGCGACGTCAAGGTCAGCGACGATTCGATCATCTTCATCAGCCGCGAGCCCGTGCCGCGCGAGGTCGAGGAGGCGTCGAAGGACCGCGCGCGGAAATTCGGGAAGTACACGCTCATCAACGAGGTCGGCCGCGGCGGCGCCGGAATCGTTCACCGCGCGTGGGACCACTACCTGAGCCAGTTCGTCGCCCTCAAGCGGATCCACTCGGGAAGCTCCCAGGGCACGCCCGGCCTCTCGGACCCCGAGTCGCGCAACGCCTCGCTCCTCAAGGAGGCCCGGAGCGCCGCGCGCCTGCGCCACCCGAACATCGTCACCGTCTACGAAGTGGGCCGCGTCTTTCGCGAATTCTACGTGAGCATGGAGTTCCTCGAGGGGGCGACGCTCGGGGACCATCTCCGGAAGGCGCAGGAGGAGGGGAAGGTCTCGCCCTTCTTCGAGCAACCCCGGCGGTACCTCAGCGTCTTCCGGGACATCGCCCGCGCCCTTCACTACGCCCACACCCGCCCCTCGCCGATCATCCACTGCGACCTCAAGCCGTCGAACATATTCGTCGAGCGGACCGGCCGCGCGACGGTCCTCGACTTCGGTCTCGCGAGGACCCTCCGCTCGCGCGAAATCGCTGAGGCCGGATCGGTGGCGGGTACCCCGAACTACATGGCTCCGGAGCAGGCCTCCGGCCACCCCGAGGACATCGACGCGCGCACGGACGTCTACGGGGTCGGGGCGGTCCTCTACGAGACCCTCACGGGGCGGCCGCCCTTCGCGGGAACGCTCGGGCAGGTCCTCCGCAACGCGCTCGTGGAACCGCCGCGGCCTCCCGCGGAAATCCTGGCCGACCGCGGGGCCGGTCATCTCGTGTCGCGGATTCCTCCCGAGCTCACCGAGATCTGCCTCCGGTGTCTCGAGAAGAGCCGGGATGACCGATTCGAGTCGGCGGAGGCGCTGGGCCAGGCGTTCGAGGAGGTCCTGCGCCAGCAGACGCCGACTCCGCAGACCGCGATGCCCGCCGCCGCGGCGGCCCCCGCGCCGGCGGCGCCTCGCCGGCCTCTCGGGTGGATCGTGATCGCGGCGGTCGCGGCGGGTCTGGTCCTGGGAGCGGGTATGATGATGTTGTTCGGGTCCCGAGGGGCGTCCGGCCGGGCCTCGAATCTGGCGGGCCTCCGCAGGGAGGTGGAAGCGGCCCTGGGGCGGTTCCGGCCCGATTCGGCGGTGGAGTTCTGCCGGGCCGCGCTGGCGGACCTGGGAGACGGACCGGAGCGCCGCGAGGCGGAAGTTCTTCTGGACCGCGCGCGGTGGGTGGATCGGATGCGGTCGGGGGTGATTCAAGGGTTGAACCGGGTGCGGCTGTCGCGGGAGGATCTCCGGCTGCGGGGCGGTGAAATGATGGGACCGGTGGAGATCTTGAAAGCGACCCCGGACGCCCTGGTGGTCTACGGCCGGGGGGGTTCGAAAGATCTGGGGTGGGACCGGCTGGAGCCGGCGCAGGTGGTGGAGCTGGCGCTGGGTTCGGGGGCTCCGATGGGGGAGGCCGAACGGCTCGGGCTGGCGATTTATGAGGGGGCGACGGGCCAGGCAGAGGCGGCGCGGGAACGGCTGCGGAAGCTGAGAGGGGGGGGTCTCGACATTCCGGCGGCGCGGGAGCTTTCCCGCCTCGGGGGACTGGACTAACCCAATAATAATGGGTTATAATTCCCTCGGTTGCAGGAACTGAAAGGCACGTCCGTGGATTTCGGCAATCTGCTCGTGGAGCGCGGCTTCATCTCCGCCCAGGAGCTGGAGGCGGCGCTGGCGCTCCAGCGGCGGAGCATCGTCGAGGGGATGGAGCCGATTCCCCGCCTCGGCGAAATCCTCATCCGGCGCGGCGCCGTCACCGAACAGCAGGTCGCCGACGCCCTCGCCGCCCAGAACAAGAAGATCCTCGCCTGCGCCAACTGCAAAACGCAAGTCAACGTCGAGGAACGCCAGAACGTCACGGGCTACAAGTGCGTCCGGTGCGGCGGCGACATGAAGGAGCCCGAGGAAGTCCACAGCGTCAGCGTGGTCGACACCTCGGTCATCCTCGTCGCCAAGGATCCCGTCCCCCGCGAGGTCGAGGCGGCGGCCCAGGACGCGGCCCGCAAGATGGGCAAGTACATCCTCCTGGAGGAGATGGGACGCGGCGGCGCCGCCATCGTCCACCGGGCGTGGGACACCTACCTCCACCAGTACGTGGCCCTCAAGTTCCTCAAGGCCCCGCCGGAGACGGCCGACCCCGAGGACAAGGCCAAGTACGAGTCCCTCATCCACGACCTTCTCAAGGAGGCCCGGAACGCCATCCGCCTGCGCCACCCGAACATCGTCACCGTCTACGACGTCGGCCGGCTCGAGCGCCACTTCTTCATCGCCATGGACTGCCTCAACGGACGCACCCTGCTTCAGCTCGTCCGCGAGGCGCGCGAAAAGGGGAGGGTCTCCCCGTTTTATGACGACCCGCACAAGTTCACGACGGTCATGCGCGACATCTGCCGCGCCGTCCACTACGCCCACTCGCGCCAGTTCCCGGTCATCCACTGCGACCTGAAACCCTCGAACATCTTCATCGACCAGACCTGGAGGCCCTTCGTCCTCGACTTCGGCCTCGCCCGCGAGATGGAGGCCGAGCGCACCGCCGCCGAGGAGGCCGGCGTCCGGGGCACTCCCGCCTACATGGCGCCGGAGCAGGCGACGGGCGACGCGGGCCAGATCGACGCCCGCACGGACATCTACGGCATCGGGGCGATCCTGTACGAGCTCCTCACCGGCCAGCCTCCCTTCACGGGGGACCTGCTCGACGTCCTCCACCGGGTCGTGAACCAGCCTCCGCGGCGCCCCAGCGAGGTCCACACGGGAGGGGGCAACGGGCGGCGCTCCCCGGTCCCGGCCACCCTTGAGTGGATCTGCCTGAAGTGCCTGGAAAAGTCGAAGGACCGCCGCTACCAGACGGCGGCCGAACTGGCCGCGGAATTCGAGCACGTCCTCATGAGCGACGCCCACACGGTCCGCCTCGACGTCGCCGCCCGGGTGGCGAAGCCCGGCGAACCGCCGACGGAATCCGGGCGCCTCCTGCCCACGCCGCCCCCGGTGCAGGTGCCGGAATCCGCCGTCCGTCCCGTGGGCCGCCTGCCTTTCTACGTCGCCGTCGCGGCCCTGGTCGCGCTCTCCTTCTGGCTCGTCCTGCGCGGCGCTCCCGCGTCGGGAGACGCGACGATGCGCCGCCAGATGAAGGAGGTGGGCGCCCGGCTCGACAAGCTCCTCGAGTCCTTCCAGGTGGAGGCGGCCGGAGAGGGCCTGCGGGATGTCGCGGCGGTCTCCGGGGGAACGGAGGA
>DASXTT010000295.1:0-5778 GCA_036505255.1 Planctomycetota bacterium
TACGCCTCTTCCTTGGGGAAACCCGCCGCGACCGCATGTACATCAAGGAGCAGCGAATGGCTTTTCTGCCAGACCTTGAGCTTCTTGAAGTCCTGCATCGCTCCTCCGTGGTTTTCTCGGAGTGCGGAGGAACGGCCTGGAGCCGCGCTTTTTCTGGCTTGAATCTCGAAACTTCATTTCCGGCTTGAAACTCGCAACTTCAGGATCTGGGATCTGGGATCTGGATACTGGTGACTCGCCCGGTTATGCCCCGACTCGTGCGAGGGATTGAAGCGCTTCTTCCCGAGTATCCTTGAACGTGAATATCTGCGAGAGCCCGAGAAGGTCGAAGACCTCCTTCACGTTCGGGCCGGGACGCATCAGGACGATGTTCCCCTCGTTCTCCTGCGCCGTCCCGATCGCCTCGATGAAGACGCCCGCCCCCGCGCTCGAGATGTAGTCGAGCCCCGCCAGGTCCACGATGAGCCGGAAGCTCCCCGCGTCGAAGATGTCGGCGAATTCCTTCTCGAGCTGCTCGAAAGTATGGGCGTCGAGGAAGCCCTTGACGCCGACGAGGACCACCCCGCCCGTCAGCTTTTCCTTCTGGATCCGGAATCCGGCCATCGTTATGCGCCCGTTCCTATCGGTTCTTGTCCGCCCTCGGTTCCGGCTTGGAACTCGGAGCTTCGGGAAACTGGGATCTGGGATCGGGTAACTGGAAGCTTCACTTCCCCTTCACGTACTTCACCATCGTCAGCTCGTTTTGCTGTCCGTCCTTGTACCGGTACTTCACCTCGTCCATGATCTGGCGCATCAGGAAGAGCCCCAGGCCCTTCTTGCGCCCCGCCTTCACGTGCTCCTGGACGTCGGGACTCGGGATCGAATCCGGATTGAAGACCCGCGCCGAGTCCCGGATGGTCACCCGGAACTTCTCCTTCTCTCCCTCCCACTCCGCCTCGATCTCGATCGACCCCTTCTCCCCCTGGTTGAAGCCGTGCTCGATGATGTTCGTGACCGCCTCGTCGACGGCGAGCGTGATCTTGTGGACCTCCTCCGGAGGCAGGGGGCCCTGGCGGGCCATCCGCCCCGTGAAATCCCGCACCGCCAGGAGGTGGCGGGTGTCGTTCGAGACGGTCAGCCGGTCTTTCAGAGAACCTCTCATGTCATGCGCCGTGGTACCGGAAGGTCACGATCGTCAGATCGTCGTGCTGGGGGGCGCCGCCCCGGTGGGCATCGAGCGCCTCCACGATCCTCGCGAGGAAGCGCTCGGAGTCCTCCGTGGCGTTCCGCCAGCAAAGCTCCTGAAACCGCCGGTCCCCGAACTCCTCTCCGCGCGGGTCCATCGCCTCGATCGCGCCGTCCGTGAAGAGGACGACGCGGTCCCCCTTCCCGAGCTGGACCCCTTCTTCCTGAAGGGAGCGGTCGAAGAGCGGACCCCCGTCCAGCCCCAGCGCGATCCCCTTGGGCGAGGAAAGCTCGAGCGTGTCGCCCCGGTCCCGCCACACGATCAGCGGGTGATGGCCCGCGGACGCGACCATCACCTCGGCCGTTTCCGGGTTGAGTATACAATAGAGCGCGGTGACGAACATTCCCTTTTTAATGTCGGGCGTCAGCATGCGATTGACGCGCCTCAGCGTGTCGGCGGGCGAAGTGTTGCCGCTCCGGCCCGCCTCCATCCGGAGGAGCGCGCGGGTCATCGACATGACCAGGCTTCCCGGGACGCCCTTGCCGGCCACGTCCGCGACGATGAAGCCCGCGTGCCGGTCGTCGATCTCGAAGTAGTCGTAGTAGTCGCCCCCCACCTGCTTCGAGGGGCGGCTGAAGGCGGCGATCTCCACTCCCGCGAGCCGCGGCGCCGCGCGCGGCGCCAGGTTCGCCTGGATCTCCGCGGCGATTTCCATCTCGTGCTCGGATACCCTCGCGTCCAGCTCGGTCTGGTGCGCCCCCCGCAGGGCCTCGGTCATCCGGTTGAAGGCGCGGCCGAGCTGGCCGATCTCGTCGTCCGATTCCGCCGAGGTGCGGTGCTCCAGGTCCCCCGCGCTCACCTTCTCGATATCCCCCAGGAGCGTCCGGACCGGCGCCGTGATCCGCCGCGCCACCCACCACGACGCCCCCAGCCCGGCCAGGAGAGAGAGGACGACGGGCAGGATGAGCGCCGTCTGCAGTTCCCGCTTCGCCGCCGCGATGTGCTCCACCGAGAGGACGACGTAGAACCGGAGCCGGCCCCCGGGGTGCCGGACCTCGAGCCTGAAACTGCGCGCGGGGACGCCCCCGGAGGCGCCCTCCTCCGCGAGGAGGCCGTCGCCGATCTCGACCGCCCCCGAGGAGGGCCGGATCGCCCGGTCCGTGAGGGTCAGCCGCCGGTCCACGATCTGCACGCTGGCGCGGTCCCGCTCGTCCGGCCCGATGTCGAGGACGCTCATCTGCAGGACCCCCTCGGCCGCGCCGGGGGCGCTCTTCAGGGGGCGGAGCGTTCCGCCCAGGGCCTCCACCCGGTCGCGCCACTCGGGCCGCTCCTGGTGGATCGCGGCGAGCCAGTACGAGGCGTCGATCGAGGCGAGCGTCTGGACGAGGCGGACGCCCTTCGCGTCGATCTCGCGGTCGAGGTAGGCGATCGAGCGGGACCGGACGGCGAAGAAGATGAAAGCGGAGGTGACGAGGGCGACGCCGGCCGTCGCGACGAAGATCTTCCGGCGCAGGGGGTATGGGGGCGCGACGCTCCCTTCCGGGTTTTCCACGGCGCGCCGGACGCGCGTGTCCTTGAGGGAGTCGTAGGAGGAGACGACGCCCCCCTCGGGTACCGGTGGAACGTCGGGAGGCGCCATGCGCGCGCGATTCTCGCCGATCGTTCCCCAGCGCGCAACGGGGGTGGTGTCAAGGGCACATCACGCATCACGCATTGCGCATGACGGGCACATTCCAGGAAGACATCCCGTGATGCGCGACGCGTGATGCGTCATGCGCCCCGGGGTCACAGGCGCCTGAAGGTCACGATGGTCATGTCGTCGTGCTGCGGCGCGCTCCCCTGGTGCTCGTCGAGCGCCTTCATGATGAGGTTCAGGAACTGGTTGGACTCCAGCTTCGCGAACTTGCGGCAGAGCTCGCGGAAGCGCTTGTCGCCGAAGTCCTCCTTCCGCTCGTTCATCGCCTCGACCGTCCCGTCCGTGTAGAAGACGACGCGGTCGCCCGGCTCCAGCTGGATGATCTCCTCGGAGATGGTCCGCTCGAAGACCGGCCCCCGGTCGAGCCCGAGCGCGATTCCTTTCGGGTTCACGAGGACGATCTCGTCCGTCCGCGCCCGCCACAGGATCATCGGGTTGTGCCCCGCGCTCGAGACGCGGATCTGGTGGTTCGTCCGGTCGAGGATCCCGTAAATCGCCGTTACGAACATCCCCTTCTTGATGTCGCGCGCGAGCATCTGGTTCGCCCGGGCCAGCGTGTCCGCCGTCGAGGGGTTGCGGTTCCGCTCCGCCTCCATGCGGATGAGCGTCCGCGCCATCGCCATGATGAGGCTCCCCGGAACGCCCTTCCCCGAGACGTCGGCGACGATGAGCCCCGCGCGGTTCTCGTCGATCTCGATGAAGTCGTAGTAGTCGCCCCCCACTTCCTTCGAGGGGCGGTAGTAGGCCCCGACGTCGTACCCGCGGACCTTCAGCATCGTCTTGGGGACGAGGTTGGTCTGGATCTCGCTGGCGATCCCCAGCTCGTGGTCCAGCGCGCGCGCCTGGAGCTCCTGCAGCTGCGCGGTCCGGAGCGCCGTCGTCATCCGGTTGAAGGAGGCCGCGAGCTGGCCGATCTCGTCCCCCGACCGGGCCGACGTCTGGTGCTCCAGGTTGCCGGCGCTCACCACGTTGATGTCCTGGATCAGGAGGCGCACGGGATTCGAGATCCGGTTGGAGATCCACGCGGCGATGGCGAGCGACGCCCCGAAGGCGATCAGCGCGGGCAGGAGGATCATCTGAAAGAGCGACTTTTTCGCCTGGTCGATCTTGAGGAGGGAGAGCGACACCATGTACCGCAGCTTGACGGGGTCGTCCGGGTGCGGATTGCGGATGAACGTCCGGGTCGGGACCGGCCGGCCATCCGGCCCCGGCGCCATGACGTCGAGCTTGGTGACCCGCTCCGCTCCCATGGCCTGGGGAAGATTCAGGCGGCCCCGGCCGACGGGAAGGACGCCCGGCGGGTTCGGGTCTCCCGGCGCCGACGCGTCGAACACCCCCACGTTCACGAGGTCGCCGCCCTTCGCGAGGTCCCGGAAGGGCAGCATCTCGGCAAGCGGCGCCATCGGGCGGACGAGCCGCTCGTAGAAGGTTTTGAGCGCGGGGTCGGACTCGACCCTCAGTTTCCACTGGGGATTCTTCGAAACGGCGCCCAGGAGGCGGTCGATCTCGCCCTGCCAGTCCTTCGAAAAGGGTTCGAGGACCAGGTTCCGAAGCTGCGTGTATTCCGGTTTCTTGAGGAAGTCCTCCGCGGGCTCGATCTGCCGGATCAGCTGGGCGAACTCGTCGGAGCGCGAGTCGCCGTGGATCGCCGCCATCCAGACATCGGCCGGGACGGCCGCGAGCATGTCGACGAGCCGCTCGCCGCCGGAGTTGATCTCCTCCTCGAAGCGGGCGGAGGCGGTGCTGTAGACCGCCACGAAGATGCCCAGGGTGCCGAGGAGCGTGGTGAGTCCCATGGCCAGCATGATCTTCAGCTGGAGCCCGAACCCGCGCCGGACGGAGGCGGGCCGCGCGCTGCGCATCCGGCCCGGATCCATGGCTTCGCCGGGCGCCGGACGGCCGGGGGCGGCCATCCGGGAGCGCGAGACGGGCGCGGTCATGGGGACGGATGGCGGGCCGGGGGGCGATGGATTGTGGGCCGGCGGTGGAACCGGAGCTGGAGGCGGGGCCTTTGCGGCAGGAGCTTCCCTTCGGGCCGTTCCTTTCGCCGGGGGTGGAGCTTCCCGGCGGGCGGTGCCCTTCCCCGAATTCACCGAGGGCGCCGGGGGCTTGCTGGCGTCCTTCGGAACTGGCGGCTTCTGGGGAGGAGGGTCAGCCATATCAAAGACCAGAGTCGTGAGTCAGGAGTCTTGAGTCAAGAGTCTGCCGAAGGGGCGCCCGACTCACGACTCCCGACTCACGACTCATGACTTCCTCATACGTTTTTTCCCGCGAAAATGCGCCGGGTCTCGATCAAGTAGAGGACGCCGGAAAGGGCCGTGACGACCAGCGTAATCCAGATCAGGCCCCGCATGATCAAGGTCGCCCAGTCGAAGTGCCACATGTGGGCCGCGTAGAAGACCGCGGTGGCGACGACGAAGCTCTGGACGATCATCTTGATCTTGCCCCAGCCGCTCGCGTGGAACGGGATCCCCTGCGACTCGGCGGCGCTGCGGATCGCCGTCACGAGGAACTCGCGGGCGAGGATCACCACGACCATCCACGCGGGGACGATCTCCTTCAGCGGCGGGATCGCCAGGAAGAAGACGAACGACCCGCAGATGAGGATCTTGTCGGCGAAAGGGTCGGCGATCCGGCCGAAGTTGGTCTCCTGCTTGTACTTGCGGGCGTAGTAGCCGTCGAGGCCGTCGCCGATCACCGCCGCGAGGAAGAGGAAGAAGGCGATGTAGAGGAGCGTGGAGTCGGCCTCGCGGCCGCAGAGGCCGAGGAGGACGAAATAGACGATCGTGACCGCGAATCGGCTGACGGTAATCTTATTGGCGACAGTCATGTGAAGAGAAGAGAGTCGCGAGTCGGGAGGCCCGCGTCAAGCCTTGGAAACTTCCCCTACGAGGTCATAGCCTCGGAATCCCGTGAC
>DASXTT010000296.1:0-8134 GCA_036505255.1 Planctomycetota bacterium
ATCATGGATAAGATGACTGGCCGGTCGAGAGGGTTCGGGTTCGTGGAAATGCCCAATTCGGACCAAGCCACGGCGGCGATCAACGCCCTGAACAACGCGGACTTCAACGGCCGTCCCCTGACGGTCAACGAAGCCCGTCCCCGCACCGACGGCCCCCGCGCAGGCGGTGGCGGCGGCGGTCGCGGAGGGTTCGGCGGTCGGAGAGATCGCTACTAAACACCGCGATAAACAGCGGCTCCAGGCGGCCCACCTGGAGCCGTTTTTATTTTAAACCGCGCAGGACGGCCGCGAGGATCCGCCGGTTCGCCGCCGGAAAGGCGAGCCCCTCCAAGTCCTCCGGCGCGACCCACCGCACCCCCGAATTCGCCCGGGGCCGCGCCCTCCCCCGCTTCCAGCGGCAGCGATAGGCGTGCACCTCCACGGAGAAATGGGAGTACCGGTGCGGGACCGTGACGATGGGCTCCCCCACCTCGACGTCCAGCCCGACCTCTTCGCGGAACTCGCGCGCCACGGTCCGCTCGAATCTCTCCCGGGGCTCCCGCTTGCCTCCCGGGAACTCCCACAACCCGCCCAGGAGGCCCTCCGGGGGGCGGCGGGCGACCAGAATCTTGCCGGCCTTGAAGCAGACCCCTATGCCGATTTCGTAATGTGGCACCCGCCGGCGTGCGACCTTCACCGGCAGGCGATCCTGGACTCCCGCTTTCCGCGCCCGGCATCCCCGCCGGAGCGGACAGGCGGCGCACTTGGGCTTCCGGGGAGCGCAGATCCGCTGGCCGAGTTCCATGAGAGCCTGGTTGAAATCACCCGGCGCGTCGGCCGGAATCTGGGAGGCGAGGAATTTCCCGACGCGGGCGGCCGCCTTCCTCGAGGTGATGACCTCCTCGATCCGCAGGAGCCGCGCGACGACGCGGCGGACGTTGCCGTCGCACACCGGGGTTCTCTCGCCGCGGGCGATGCTGGCGATCGCCGCCGCGGTGTAGGGGCCGACGCCGGGGACCTTCTCCCAGGCCTCGCGCGTCTTCGGGAATCCGTCGCGGGCGAGCAGGGCCGCGGCCTTGTGGAGATTGCGCGCCCGCGCGTAATAGCCGAGCCCTTCCCAAGCCTTGAGAACGCCGTCGATCGGCGCCCACGCGAGCGCCTCCACGTTCGGAAACCGACGCATCCATCGCTCGAAATAGGGGAGCACCGTGGCGATCTGCGTCTGCTGGAGCATTACCTCCGAGATCCAGATCGCGTAGGGGTCGCGGGTGCGGCGCCACGGCAAGTCCCGCGCTTCCGCGCGGAACCAGCGCAGAAGCGGCGCGGCGATTCTCATCGGCCCGAATCGTAGTGGTCGGGCGCCTCCTTGTACAGCCGCCGGGCCCGCGGCTACATTCACCTCCATGAACCGCAACGCGGATGCGGTGATCCTCGGCGGGGGAATCATCGGTGCCGCGATCGCCTTCGAGCTGGCGAAGGAGGGACGCCGCGTCGTCCTCCTCGAAAGGGGCGCCGTGGGGCGGCAGGCCTCGTGGGCCGCGGCGGGGCTTCTGACCCCCATCCACGTCGCGGCCTATCCCGCTCCCCTCGCCTCCCTCTGCTCGGATTCGGAGCGGATGTATGAACGCTGGGTGCGCGACTTGGCCGCACCGGAGGTGGAGTACCGGGCCGGGGGCGCCCTGATCCCTTTCTTCGACGACCGGGACGAGCGGGACGCGTCGGCCCTCGAGGCGTGGAGGCGCGAGCGGGGGCGGCCCGTCGAGCGGCTCGACGCCGCGGCCGCCCGTGTCGTGGAGCCGATGCTCTCCCCTGAGTTGCACGGGGCCCTGCTCCTGCCCGATGTCGCGCAGGTCCGGAATCACCGGCTCACCCGGGCGCTCGCCGAGGCGGCCCGGCGGCTCGGGGCGGAGGTGCGCACGGAGTCCGAGGCGGTCGGTTTCCTGCGCGTCCCCGGTCGCGTCAACGGGGTGAAGACGGCGCGCGGTGATCTTTTCGCCAATGAGACCATCGTGGCGGCCGGGGCCTGGTCGGGAGATCTGCTCGCCGAGGTCGATCTGAACCTGCCGGTCCGGCCGGTGCGAGGTCAGATGGTTCTTCTGCAGGGCTCGGCGGGCGCGCTCCGCCGGGCGATCATTTCTCACGACAGCTATCTCATTCCGAGGGCCGATGGCCGGATCCTGGTCGGGAGCACGGTTGAGGAGGCCGGATTCGACGCCTCGACCACCGCCGACGGAGTGGCGTTTCTGCTTGCCCAGGCGAAGCGCCTGGCTCCGGGAGTCGGGAAATTCGCGGTCGAGACGACGTGGGCGGGACTCCGGCCGGCGACGCCCGACCGGCTCCCGTACCTGGGCCGGCCGCCGGGCGCCGAGGGGCTCATCATCGCGACGGGCCACTACCGGAACGGGATCCTGCTGGCGCCGATTACCGCGCGGATAGTCGCGGACCTCGTGGCCGGCAGGCCGCCCTCATTGGACCTAGCCCCCTTCCGCCCCGGCCGTTAGGCGTCGTTCTTCGGCCTCCGCCTCGGCGACGCCGCGAGCTTCATCCACGGGGAGCAGGATGAATAGGCCCGCCCCGAACACGATGATCACCGACAGGATTCCGAATCGGACATCGCCCGTGGCCCGGATGGCCAGCGCGAAGAGGACCGGGCCGAGAGCGGAGGCCAGCTTCCCCGTCACCGCGTAGAAGCCGAAGAATTCGCCGGCGCACGACGGCGGCGTGAACCGGGCCAGCAGGGATCGTGCGATCGCCTGCGTCCCGCCCAGGACGAGCCCGATGACGATCCCCATGAGCCAGAATTCGATCCTCGTCCTCATGAAGAAGGCCCAGACCACCGCCGCGGACCAGACCAGGAGCGACAGCACGAGGGCCCGCTTTTCCCCCAACCGGCGCGCGAGCCACGCAAAGAAGAATGACCCTCCCGCGGCCACCAGCTGGATCAGCAGGAAGCATTGGATCATCTCCTGCTGTCCCATTCCGAGGACCTGGTCGCCGAAGGTCGAGGACATGATGATCACGGTGCTGACGCCGTCATTGAACAGCAGGAAAGCCAGCGTGAAGCGCGCCAGCGTCGGAAAGCGCCGGATGTTGCGGATGGTCGTGGTGACCTTGCGGAATCCCGCCCGCAGAAGGGAGTCACCCGGCGGGAGAGCGCGGACCACGGCCCGCTCCTTCAGCCAGAAGACCATCGGTAGCGCGAAGAGGAACCACCACACGCCCACGCTGGCGATGGCGATACGCGTCGGCAGTATTGAATCGGCCGACATGCCAAACCATCCGGGGAACTGGATCACCAGGTAGGCGAGAATCAGGTGGAGCGCACCGCCCACATACCCCGTGGCAAAGCCCAGCGACGAGACCCAGCCGGAGCGATTGCCGGCCGCGATCTCGGGCAAGAAGCCGTTGTTCAGCGCCGTGCTCGCCTCGAACCCCACCAGCGCGATGACGAAAACGATCGCCGCCGCCACCCATGCGGGAACCATCACCAGCGCGCACGTGGCGGCGCAACCCAGGAGCCAGAACGCCAGGAGCGTGCGCTTCTTGGCCGCCGTGTAGTCGCAGATCGCGCCCACGACGGGCATCAGGATGGCCGAGACGACGAGCGCGGCCGAATTGGCGTAGCCCCAGGACTCGACGCTGCCGCCCAGCGATCGCTGGTAATAGCGGGGAAAGATGACGGCGAGGATGGCGAGGGCGAAGGCGGAGTTCGCGAAGTCGTAGAGCGCCCAGGACCAGATCTCGCGCCGGGAGGCCGCCGCGGGGGGAGGGCTCACGCGCCGGAGGTCCCCGCCTCCGCGCCGTCCTCGAGCCCGCCGTCGAGGAAGATGTCGGGCGTGGGATCGAGGAAGACGCCGCCGCGGAAGAAGAGGACGCGGCCGCGGTTCAGGCCGTCCTCGGTGGCGTTCCCGTCCGCATCGTCCCCGGGCGCCCCCACCACGAGATCGCGCTCCCCGTCGCCGTCGACATCCCCGCCCGACGAGGCCCACGTTCCGAGGCGTGCGCCCGCCTCGGACCCCGTGATCGGAATGTCGGCGATCGTGTCGATCGACGGACCGCCGAAGTAGACGAACCCGCGCCCGCGGTCGACACCTTCGTCGGTGGCGTTGCCGTCCCCGTCATCGAGCGGCGCGCCGATGAAGACATCGGGCGCCCCTCCGGCATTGACGTCGCCGATCCGGCCCACGAAGGCGCCGAAGTGGCCGCCGGCTTCCGTCCCGGTGAAGATCCGGCTCGCGGAGAAGGAGCTCGTCGAGACGATCCCCGACAGGGCCGATCCGAAGAAAAGATAGGCCCTTCCCACGAAAGGGCCGCTGTTCGTCGCCGTGTTTCCGTCGCCGTCCTCGAAGGGCGCCCCCGCGATGACATCGTCCGTGCCGTCGGCGTTGACGTCGAGGAGGCCCGCCACCGAGTACCCCAGCTGGCCGAAATCCTCGGACCCGTTGATGACGACATCGACGCTGTTGTCCGGGAAGGTCGACCCCCGGTAGATGAAGACGCGGCCCCGATCCAGGCCGCTGTCCGACGCGGTGTCGCCGTCGTTGTCGTCGCCGGGCGCGCCGATCATCCAGTCGAAGAAACCGTCGGCGTTGATGTCGCCCGCCGTGTTCACGGAGAATCCGAACCGGCCGAGGTTCTCGCTGCCCGAGAAGGTGAGCGCCGGGCTCGTGGAGGGCGAGGAACCCCCGAGGAAAAGATAGGCGCGGCCCCGGTCGGTCCCGCCCGCGTCCTCGAAGGGTGCCCCGACGATCAGGTCGTCCGCCCCGTTTCGATCGACGTCCCCCGCGCGCGCGACGGAATACCCGAACTGGCCGCCGGGCTCGGTGCCGTTCAGCGTGATGATCCCGGCGACGAAGGTCGGGCCGCCGAGGAAAATGAAGACCCGGCCCCGGTTGTCGCCGCTGTCGGTCGAAATGTCGTCCGCGTCGTCGAGGGGGGCGCCGACCGCGAGGTCGGGATAGCCGTCCCCGTTGAAGTCTCCCGCCGCGGCCACGGAAAATCCGAATCGGGCCCCGTCCTCCGCGCCGTCGAGGATGATGGGGCCGGAAGTCAGGGGACCGCGGTACACGTAGACCCGTCCCCGGTCGGACCCGGCGGCGCCCGCGTCGTCCAGCGGCGCGCCGACGGCCACGTCGGCCCACCCGTCCGCGTTGAAGTCGCTTGGATCGAAGGAACTGAGCCGATGCTCCTTCTTGTGGCATCCCCCGCCGGAGGTCAGCATCAGGATCGCCGCCAGGGCCAGTGCGCGCCGGAACATCAATACCTCCGATACCACCCGGCGGCCCGGTTCAGGGGCGGTCGTATCGGGCCTCGACCTTCGACCGGATGCCGCCCCGCGCATTGAACTCCCCCGTCACCGCCATCCAGACGGGGTCGCACGCCTTCACGAGGTCGCGCAGGATCACGTTGACCGCGTTCTCGTAAAAGATACCCACGTTTCGGAAGGCGGTCATGTACATTTTCAGGGATTTCAGTTCGATCACCTTGCGGTCCGGCTGGTAGGTGATCGTGATCGTCCCGAAGTCGGGCAGGCCCGTCTTCGGGCAGATGGCGTTGTATTCCGGATCGGTGACCGTGACGGTGTAGCCGGGGAATTGATTGGCGAAAGTCTCGACCCGCGGGCGGCGTGAGTCGATTCCAGAACGGGCGTGACCCCTGTACCCGGCCATGGCTACTCGTAGCGGAAGGAGACGATCTGGTAGCGGAGGCGGCCGCGGGGGGCTTCGACCTCCGCCTGGTCCCCCACCTTCCTGCCCACCAGGGCCATGCCGAGCGGCGAGCTGACGGAGACGGTGTCCACCTCGGGGCGGGTCTCCCCCTCCCCCACGATCATGAACTCGTCGTGCCGTTTCGTGTCGAGGTCCTGCACCTTGACGTGCGCGCCGATGGAGATGCTGTCGAGATTGGCCCCGTCGACGATGTCGGCCCGGGCGACGCGGTCCTCCAAGTCCATGAGCTGGGTTTTGGCCAGGTCGATCTCGTGGCGCGCCGTCTCCACCTCGGAGCTCTCGGAAATGTCGCCCAGGTCCAGGGCGTCCCCGAGGGACTTCTCGAGGCGGGGAAGCTCGACGTTCTTGAGCCGGTCCAGCTTCGCCTTGGCTTGTTCGTAGCCCCGGCGGGTCATCGGGATCCGGTCCATGGGTCTCCTCGCCGAATCAGAGGCGCCTCACAGAATGACAGACGGCCCCGCCGGGGGCAAGGGGTAGCAAGGCGGGGATTGGGCAAGCACCCGGCATCCAGCAACCAGATTCCAGCTCCTGAAGCTTCGAGCGCCGAGCCGGACCGACTGACTCAAGACTTGAAGCCCAATCCCACGCCGGGGGACATTTGGCGTACTATCGGAAGAGTTCAAACAGCCCGGAGGATTCATGATCGCGCTCACGCTGCTGGCGGCCGCTTTTCTGCAGGATCCGGACCCTGTCCGGGACCTCGAGCGGGAGCTGGACCGGATCCTGTCGGCCTGCGCGGCCCGGGAGGAGAAGTTCACGCTCGGAGCGGCCGGAGAGTGTGTCCGGCAGGCGCGGACCGCGGGGGCGGCGGCTGAGCGCGCGGGCGACGCCAAGGTGGAGGCGGCGATCTATGCGGCCGCGGGGGACCGGATTTCCAAGGCCGTCGCCGCGCTCGAAAACCGTCCTTCGGAGCTCCGGCGCCTTCAGAATCAGCTGGAGCGGGGCAAGAAGCGGGCCGCCGCGGCCCCGGATGACGCGAAGCGGACGGCGGCGCTGCGCTATGCGCTCGATCGCGCCGGGCTCGTCGCCACGGCCGGGTCGACCGAGGCGACGGACCTCGTAAACACGGCTCTCGACTATCTCAGGGCCGGCGCGTACGAAGAGGCGGAGGATGCGCTCCTGGAGGCGGAGTCGCGGCTTCCCTCGCTCCGCGCGTCGACGTGGGAGGCCACGGCCGAGGCACCGCGCCTCGCGGCCGTCCTCCTTTCCCGGGTGAGGGCCGCGCAGGGGAGGATCGCGGAGGCGGCGGAGGATCTCCGGCGCGGAACCGACCGCATCCCGGCCTGGCTCGACCGGGAGATCGATTACAAGGAGGCCTTGCACAAGAGTCCCGAGGATCACGCCAAGTTCGTGAAGGCGCTGGAGGCCCGGGGGGACGAGCCCGACGCGCTGCTGCTGCTCGGGCACGAGCGCTATTTTTCGGAGGATCGGCCGAAATCGAAGGAGCTGTTCGAGCGGGTGCTCAAGAAGAAGCCGGACGACCGCGCGGCGAAGAAGTTCCTCGAGAAACTGTCGGATTGAGCGGTCAAAACGGGGAAGCTTCCAGCTTCCAGCGCCCGGTACCCAGCCTCAGCACCGAGCTTCGAGCGGCGAGCTTCCAGCCGGAGGGGGCGCCGCACGCCACGGCGCGCGGACTGATTTCGGCCCGGTTTCCGGCCTGAAGCTCGAAGCTTCGAGGAGGGGGAACTGGAAACGGGGAACGGGAAGCTACTTCGGCTCCTTGGGTGGAGCTTCCTTCGGGGGCGCCTCTTTCGGGGGCGCTTCCTTCGTCGGACCCGTAACGACGTCCTTGAGGCGGGGCGCCAGCTTGAGTTCCATCTTCTGGACCATGCTCATCTCGCCGCCGCCGGCCGATCCGTCGAGGGTCATGGTCCCCTTCATGGATTGCATCATCCCTCTGTCGACCGCCCACACCATCTCGAACTTCGACTTGCTGTCCGTGACCTCCATCCCCATGCCCCCGCCGCCGTCCTCCGCCTTGAAGTTGAGCTTGGACTCGATTCCGATCACCGCCTCCTTGGCGCCCTCGCGGATGTCCTTCAGGGTGCACTTGGACTTCATCTCGGACTTTCCCAGGCCCGCCATCCCGAGATTGGCTTTCGTCTCCCAAGTCTCGCCCTTGGCGACGGGCTCTTTGGGGAGCAGCCCGAAGAGGAGCTGCATCTGGCTCTTTGTGTTTTCGTCGTTCATGTACATCTTCATCATCCCCGCCATCGGCTGCATTTCCTCGGGCAGGTCGTTGACGGCCGCCTCGACGAGCTTGCCCATCCCCTCCACCTTGAGGACCTCGCCCTTGCGGCCGAGCTGGAGGGTGATCGACTTGCCGAGGAAGCTGGACATGATGCGGCTCAACATCTCGCCCTCGGCGGGCTTCTTGTCCTTGTCCGAGTCGTAGTCGGCGGTCATCGGACCGCTCATCTTGACCT
>DASXTT010000297.1:0-5115 GCA_036505255.1 Planctomycetota bacterium
TGAAGTCTATCACTTTGGCCAAAAAAAAAATGCCCGAGAGCAGTGGTTGCTCCCGGGCATCTGTCTGGGGAGAACTGGGGGTAAGCTTTTATCCGTCGATCGGCCCCAGGCTGCCTTATTGTCAACTCCACCAGTTAGACGATTCAGGTTTCGGATTGTTTGCAAAAATCGACCCGGCCGCGAAAATTCTCAACTCCATCGGCCCCAAGAAGTTGAGTGATTCACGCGCCCGATTTCGGGTCGGTCCGGCGGATGCCGTCGAGGACTTTTTGGCGGAATCCCGAGGAAGGCTTCACGGGACGGACCACCTGGCCCGGGGTCTGGGCCACGGCCTTCAGCCGCTCCAGTTCCTCCCGGGAAAGGGGGTCGGCCTCGATCCGCCGGGTCTCGCGCTTCGACAGTTCGCCGTCGACCGCGCGGTGCAGGTCTCGCCGGGAAGTCATTTCACGCGCTCCTTGCCCGCTTTTTCGCGCCAGTAGGTGTCCACCGCGTTCGCGAGCCGCTCGCGAAGCAGTTCCCGGGCCCGGTAGGCGCGGACCCGGACCGTGTCCGCGGAAACGCGGGTGATCGAGGCGACCTCGTCGTAGTCCATCCCCTGGAGATGGCGGAGGACGAACGCCTCGCGATAGAGGTAGGGAAGCCGGGCGATCTCCCGCCGCATCGTCTCGGAGAGCTCCGCCTCGAGGATCGTGTCGGGCGTCGCGTCGTCGTCCCCGGAACGCAGCCCCTCGAGCGTGCCGTCCTCCACCGGCACGGCCGCTCCGGCCCGGGCCCGCCGCTTCAGGTGATCCCGGCAGAGGTTGAGGGCAATCTGGTAGAGCCACGATGAGAACCGAGCGCGGCCGCGAAAGCCGGAGAGCGCCCGGTAGGCGCGGATGAAAGCATCCTGCGCAATGTCCTCGGCTTCGTGGCGATCGCCGACCATCATGAGCGCCATGTTGATGACGCGCGCGCTGTAGCGGTCGACGATGTCGCCGTACGCGTTGAGGTCGCCTTTGAGACAGCGCGCGATGACGCGCGAGTCTCCGGCCGGGTCGCGATCCATATGCCTTTTGACCGCCACGGAACGAGACTATAACAAGGATTCGACGGACAAGAGCGAAGTCATGAGTCGCAAGTCGAGAGTCGTCAGTTCGGAGGTCTTCGACTTGCGACACACGACTCAAGACTCGCGACTCGACGTCAGCCGCGCGTTTTCCTTGACCGTGGAATAGTCGCCACTACAATCAATCGACCCGACGGGGCTCCCCATGCTGTCCGACCCGTCCTTCTGGCGTACGACGGGAGCGATCGCCGGGATCGGCTGGGTCCTGGTCGCGGGCATCCTCCTCGGCTACTTCGCGGGCACGTACCTCGACTCGAGGCTGGGCACCGCACCCTGGATGCTGGTGCTCGGAGTGGCCCTGGGGACGGCCGCGGGATTCCGTCACATGTGGGTCGTATCGAAACGAAGCCTGAAATGATCGATCGCCACCTCGTCCGCAAGCTCTCCCTCGGCGTGCTCGCCGTTTCGATCGTCGCGGGCGGGATCGTCTGCCTGGTGACAGGCTCGCCGCGGGCGGGCCTGGGCGTTCCCGCGGGCGCGATCGTCGGAATCGTCCCCTTCGTCACCTGGGCGTGGATTCTGGGAAGGCTCCTCGAGCGCCGCAGCTTCCTCCTGTTCGGCCTGATCACCATCGCCAAGCTCGGCTTTTACGCCGGTGCCTTCTACCTTCTCATCGTCCAGGGGCGCGTCCATCCGATGGCCCTGGGCGGAGGCATCGCGCTCTCCGCCCTGGGGCTCGCGCTGGGGGTTCTCCTGCAGGACCGGGGCGCGCGGACGGGGAGCCGCGCATGATCGCGGCGCTCCTCCAGGAACACGGTGCGGGACACGGCGGGGGCCACGCGCACGAGCCCCCCGCTTCGATCTTCACTCCGGTCTGGAGGTGGTTCACCGAGGCCTTCCCCGGAGTAAGCGGGACGATGGGGTTCACCAAGACGGAAAATAATCTCGGCCAGTTCTGGTTCGAGGCCATCTGCTTCTCGCTCGTCGCGTGCGGGACCCTCATCCTCCTGGCGTGGCTCGCGACGCGCCGGTACGAGCGCGTGCCGCGGGGGCTTCAGAACATTCTCGAGTGGACCGTGCAGCTGCTGCGGAACATGGTCAACGGCATCATCCCGCACGGAGGGGACAAGTACGTGCCTTTCCTGGGCACGATCTTTCTCTTCATCTTCACGATGAACATGTTCGGGGTGATCCCGGCCTTCCGCTCCCCGACGATGACCATCTCCACCACCGCGGCCATGGGCCTGACGGCCTTCGTTCTCGTGCAGGCCTATTGCATCCGGGACGCCGGCCTGAAGAACTACGTCAAGCACCTCATGGGCCCCGTGGCGCTCCTGGCGCCCCTGATGATTCCCGTCGAGATCATCAGCGATCTCGTGAAGCCGGTGTCGCTCTCGCTGCGGCTCTTCGGAAACATCTTCGGCGAGGATAATGTCGTCGAGCAGCTCATGACGCTGGGGGTCGTCGGGGGCATTCCGATCCCCGTCCAGCTGCCGATGCTGGGCCTCGCGATTTTCACGAGCTTCCTGCAGGCCTACATCTTCACGATCCTGTGCACGATCTACATCTCCTCGAAGGTGACCCACGAGGAGGAGGCCGGCGGGCACGAAGAGGAACACGAGGGGAGCCACGCGCCGGCCCACGCGGCGGCGGCTCATTGAGAGGCCGGGAATCAAGAATCGAGAATCCAGAATCGCGAGTGCAGGGGATCCAGGTCCGCTTCATTCGGGATTCCCTTGATCTGAACCAATAACTCGGGAGGGTGAGGATGCGCACGAAGGTCTTGATGGTCCTGATGTGTCTCGTGGCCGTCGCGTCGATGGGCGGCCTGGCGTTCGCCGAGGGGACCGGGGCGGCCGCGGCGGACGAGACCGCTCCGAGGAACCTGCTCGGGTTCGCGCTCGCGTTCGGGCTGGCGATCGCCGCGTTCGGCGGCGCCATCGGCCAGAGCCGCGCGATCTCCACGGCCGTGGACGCCGTGGCCCGGCAGCCCGAGGCGGGCGGACGCATCCAGACGATGATGCTCATCGGCGTCGTCTTCATCGAGACGCTGGTCATTTACATGCTGCTCATCTGCTTCATGTGGGGCGGCCGGATCGGGGGCGTCTAGTCCTCCGGTCGATTCGAGTCCGCCATCCCGGAGCGTCCGATGAACAGTCTCCTTCTCGCCGGCGGCATTCTCGAGGACTTGGGGGTCAATCTCTGGGTGCTCGGGGTGCAGGCCATCATTTTCATCGTGACCTTCGCCGTCCTGCGCCGCCTGCTCTTCGAGCGGATGATGGGGTTCATGACCTCGCGCGAGGCCGAGGTCGATCGGGCGCTGGCGGCCATCCGCGCGGATCGGGCGGAGCTGGAGCGCCTCACGGCGGAGTATGAAGCCCACATCGCCCGGATCGAGAAGGAAGCGTACGCCCGGCTCCAGGCCGCGCTCAAGGAGGCGCTCGAGGAGCGGGCCCGGATCGCCGCGGAGGCCCAGCAGCAGGCGGCCGCCCAGGTGAAAACCGCGCTGGCGGAGATCGGGCGGGAGAAGCGCGAGGGGCTCGCCGCCCTCCGCAAGGAGGTCCAGGGCCTCACTCGCCAGGCTGTGGAGCGCGTGGTCGGTGTGACGCTCGACGCGGCCACGCTCGACGATTCGATCCGCCGCGCGCTGGCGGGGAGGGAGCCGTGATCCTCGCGATGTTCGAGGGCCTGCCCCACTGGGCCACGATGCTGATCTCCCAGCTCCTCGCCTTCGCGATCCTGGCGGCGGTCCTGATCAAGTACGTCATTCCGGCCTTGCGCCGGATCCTCGCGGACCGCACCCGCGGCATCCAGGATCGGTTCGATACGCTCGCCCGGGAGGTCAAGGAAACATCGGAACTTCTTGCCGCCGTCCGGGCGAAGCTGGCCGACGTCGAGGCGGAGGCGAAGCGCCGGATGCAGGCCGCCATCGAAGAGGGCGCGCGGGCCCGGGAGCGGGCGCTCGCCGAGGCGAGGGCCCAGGCGGAGGTCGAGCTGGCCAAGGCGCGGAGGAACATCGAGATCGAGCGCGACAAGGCGGTGCTGGAGCTGAGGGCCGAGCTCGCGCGGATCACCCTCGAGGTGACCGAGCGGGCCGTCGACGCGCTGATGGACGAGAAGATTCACGGACGGATCGTGGAGGGCTACCTCGGAGGCCTCGATCGGGCCGCGGGCGGGAAATGATCGAGAAGACGCTGGCCAAACGGTACGCGGCGGCGATGCTGGCCGTGGCCCTCAAGGAGGGCGCCGTCGCGCAGGTCGAGGAGCAGCTCCTCGCGCTCCGCGAGGCGTACCGGTCGGACGTCGCCTTCCGCCGGGCGCTGGGTCAGCCCCGGATCCCGAAGGCGTCGCGGAAGCGCCTCCTGCGAAAGCCGTTCGAGGGGAGGACGATTCCGGCGTTTCTCGATTTCCTCGACCTGCTGGTCGACAAGAATCGGTTTCGGCTGATCCCGGACATCGCCGAGAGCTTCGACCTGCTGGCCGACGCGACCCATGGCATCGTCCGGGTGCAGGTGTCCGCGGCGTTCCCGCTCTCCGGCGCCCAGGAGAAGGCGCTCCACGAACGCCTGAAGGCGGTCACGGGGAAGAAAGTCGAGATGCGCGTCGGCGTGGACCGGCGGCTCAAGGGCGGGATCTCCATCCGCATCGGGGATCAGGTTCTCGACGGGACCGTCCTGAACCGGCTGAAGGGGCTCCGCGAGCGGCTGCTCGAACGCGCGGGCGTATGACGAGAATCGAGTTTCAGGAATCGGGTATCGGGTTCGAGAATCGAGAATCCAAAATCGAGAATCTTCCAATCGAGAGTGAGGGTTCATGACCGCGATCAGGCCTGAGGAAATCAGCTCCATCATCCGGCAGGAGATCAAGCAGTACGAGACCGAGCTCAAGATGGAGAGCGTCGGCGTCGTCCTGACGGTCGGCGACGGCATCGCGCGCGTCTACGGCCTCGAGAACGTCATGGCGTCGGAGCTCGTCGAGTTCCCCGGCGGCGTGTACGGGATGGCGCTCAACCTCGAGGAGGATTCCGTCGGCTGCGTCATCCTGGGCGAGGACCGCGGCATCAAGGAGGG
>DASXTT010000298.1:0-14329 GCA_036505255.1 Planctomycetota bacterium
CGACGTCGAGGGCGTGGCCTGCGTGGCGGTCGACCTCAAGGCGCGCATCACCGCGATCATCCGGGCGGAACCCCCGCCCAAGCCCCAGCGGGCCGTGGAGAAAGGGACCTTCGAGGGCACCCTGCTCTTCGACGCCGCGAAGGGGGTCGCCCGCCGGCTCGACTTCGCGTTCTCCCTCACGCTCGCGCCCGCCGACCCCAAGGGGAATCGCGAAACGGTGGAGCACCGGGAGCGCCTCGAGCTCGAGGCCGTCCTGGCCAACCGCTACCGCGGCTTCGAGGGCGACGTGATCACCGCCATCGACAAGGGGATCGCGTGGGTCTGGCGGCAGTACCGGGTGGCCGAAGGCCACTGGGGCGCCCATTTCGAGCACAAGCCCGGCCCGACGGCGCTCTCCCTGCTGACGATCCTCAAGGGGAGCTCCGACCGGAAGGACCCGCGGCTCCGGAAAGCGTTGGACTGGATGCTGGAGCAGACCTTCGAGCACACGTACGACACCGCGGTCTCGATCATGGCCGTGGAGGCGTACTATTCGCCGAAGGACGAGACCGTGCGGCAGGGCCAGGCCCCCGCGGCCGACAAGGAGGTCTCGGCGCGGATCGAGCCGGTCCACGCGCGGTGGGTGGCGAGCGCCGCGCAGTGGCTCGAGATGAAGCTGGCGAAGGATATGTGGAGCTATCCGTCGACGGATCCTGAAGCGCGCGATTTCTCGAACACGCAGTACGGCGTCCTCGGGCTCTATTCCGCCGCGAGATGCGGGGCGACGCCGGACGTCACCGTCCTCCGGCGCGTCGCGGAGTCCTACCTGCGCGTCCAGCAGAAGAAGGGTCCGCGGGTGGAGCTCGCGCTCGTCGAGGCCGATGCCGAGGGGAAGACGGGGGCGCGGCAGATCGCGGAGGCCCGGGGCTGGCCCTACTACGACCATCCGGCCGACCCCATCTACGGAAGCATGACGGCGGGCGGGATTTCGAGCCTCGTCATTCTCGACGCCCTCCGCCGCCGCCTCGGCGATCCCAAGTACGACGCCCGCGAGCGGGCGCGGGTCAAGACCGCCCTCCGCGACGGGTGGGCGTGGCTGCAGCTGCACTGGACCGTCAAGGGGAACCCGGTCCACGGGCGGGACTGGACGTATTACTTCCTGTACGGCCTCGAGCGATGCGGCATGCTGGACGGCGTGACGCGGCTCGGCGAGCACGACTGGTACGCGGAAGGCGCGACGCTGCTCATCTCGAACCAGGTCTCCGCCGGCGCGTGGTACACCGGCAAGTACGTCAACCTCTACGACAACTGCTTCGCGATCCTCTTCCTGAAGCGGGCGACGATGAGAGTGGCGACGGGGAAATGAGTCGCGGGTTGTGAGTCCGACGCGAGACGCGCGACAGATGAATTGCGACTTCTTTCGGCGACCCTGGACTGTTGACCCTCGACCCGAGACGGCGCCGTCACATCACTTCGGCCGCTTCCAAAGCCTCTCTCAGATTCTTGACCGGCGCGACATCAAAGCCGTCGGGAGCCTCAATCGCCCGGGCGCTGTCGGCAGGCACGATGGCCCGCTCGAAGCCGAGCCGCTGCGCCTCGAGGACGCGCTGGCCGGCCTGCGCCACGCCCCGGATTTCCCCCGCCAGCCCGACCTCGCCGAAGATGCAGGCCCGCGTGGGGACGGCGCGGTTTCGGAAACTGGAAGCCACCGCGACCGCGATCCCGAGGTCGGCGGCCGGCTCGTCGATCTCGACGCCCCCCACCGCGTTGACGAAGACGTCCTGGCTTCCCACAGCGAGGCCGCACCGCCGCTCGATGACCGCCAGGATGAGCTGGACGCGGTTCAAGTCCACCCCCGAGACCCTTCGGGCGGGGAAACCGACCACCGTGCGGTTCAGGAGCGACTGGATCTCCACGAGAAGCGTCCGCGTCCCGACGATGCTCGGGACCACCACGGAGCCCTCGCGTCCCTTGCGGTCCGCCGACATGAAAAGCTCGCTCGGGTTGGCGACCTCCGTGAGGCCCGAACCCCGCATCTCGAAGATGCCGATCTCGTTCGTCGACCCGAAGCGGTTCTTGACCCCCCGCAGGACGCGGAAGGCCTGGAACCGGTCGCCCTCGAAGTAGAAGACCGCGTCCACGAGGTGCTCCATCGTGCGCGGACCCGCGATGGCGCCGTCCTTGGTGACGTGCCCCACGATGAAGAGCGACACCCCGGCCCGCTTCGCGAAGTAGGTCAGCTCGGCCGCGCATTCCCGGACCTGCCCCACCGTGCCCGGCGCGCCGGGCAGGTCCTGTTTGTAGATCATCTGGATCGAGTCGACCACCGCGAGGGCGGGTTTGAGTTCGTCGAGGTAGCGGCGGATGACGTCGAGGTTGGTTTCGCTGACGACGAAGAGATGCTCCGAGCCCACGCCGAGGCGGTCGGCGCGGAGCTTCGTCTGCATGACGGATTCCTCGCTTGAAACGTAGAGGACCTTCAGGCCCTGGGCGGCCACGCGCTGGCAGACCTGCAGGATCAGCGTGGACTTCCCGATGCCGGGGTCGCCCCCGATGAGCGCGACGGAGCCCGTGACGATGCCGCCGCCGAAGACGCGGTCGAGCTCGCCGATTCCGACGGCGATGCGGGGCCGTTCCGAAGCGGCGACCTCCGTGATGGGGACCGGGCGGTCCTCGGAAAGGACGTGCCGCGCCGGCCGGTCGGGCGGCCGCTCCACCTCCTCGACCATCGAGTTGTATTCGCCGCACTCGGGGCAGCGCCCGACCCATTTGGGCGCCTTGGCGCCGCACTGCTGGCAGGTGTAGACGGTTTTCACGCGGGCCATGATCCCCATTTAACTCCACGAGGGCCGGATCGCGGAACGAAATCCCCGTCGGACTCCAAAACGGTGTGCGCGAACGAGCCTTGAGACGGCAGTCGGCCTGCAGGTGAAATCAGGGTTTGGGCGGGCGGACTTTCAGGGAACGGGTCACGTACCGCTCGGGGTACGGGGCGAGCTCCTTGCCGAGGGCCTCCGCGAAGGCCAGGAGTTCCCCCGGAGTCACGTCGAAGGCGACCCAGAAGGCGTCGCCCACTCTCGTGATACCGTCGGGGTGGCACTCCAGGTCGAACCCGACGCGGACCCGGAGCAGGGTTTCGCCGGAGGGATTTTTCTCGAAGGCGAGATTGGGTTCCGTGAAGGTGAGCGACTCCCTCAGTCCCCCGTTGGCGGACCAGGCCTTCAGTTGCCGGATGAGATGGCTCACCTCGAAGGTCGTCAGGAACGGACCCTGCCCGTTCCAGCGGCGCTTCGGGGTTTCGACGCCCATCTTGAGGATAAGCCAGTTGTCGTCCCAGTCGTCCCCGACGGGTTTCAGGAGCTGATACCCGCGGACCTCGAGATCCAGTCGCGACTTCTGTTCGGGGCTGTGAAGGCTGGCCAATGAACTTCCTCTCTTTTGTCGCGGGTCAGGGCTGGCGCTTTCCCCATTTCCGCCGGAGCAGGTCCCGGAACCGGGGATCCCGTCGGGCGTTCTTGAGGTCCGCGTCCTTCAGCATATGGTTGAAATCCCGGTAGCCGAGGTCGAGCGCCTTCGTGAGCGCGGAGATCGATTCGTCGATCCGGTCGAGCATCGAGTAACTGCAGGCGAGGTTGTAGTAGGCCGTGGGCTCGTTCCGGAGAAGGGTCGTCGTGCGAAGGTCGATCTCGAGCGCCTCCTCGTGCCGGCCGGCCTTCGTGAGCGCGGCGCCGAGAAGGGTGAGGGCCTCGATGTTCCCGGCATCCTTGTTCAGCAGGGCTTTCGCGACCTTGATCTCGAAGGAGGAGAAGATGCGGTCCGCCTGCCCCGAGTCCACGGTGATGAACCGGCCGGGGCCGGGGTCGTTGCTTCTGCGCGCCGTCATGGTACCGCTTCTATTCGTAAAACGGGAACCGAGCCGAGTCAATCACTCGAAGACTCGTATCCTGAGTTCAAGGTGCAAGGTCCAAAGTTGGAAGAGGTCCAAAGTCGAATGTCCGATGCCCGGCGACCCATGACCATTGGACTTTGCGCTCCGGCATTGGACCTTGGACTTCAGGCGACTCAGGACGCAGGACCTTGGACTCAGGACTCTACCCTTAGACAAGTTTCAGCTCCGCCATCCGGTCGCGGAGCCGCCGGAGGGCGACCGCCCGGTGGGAGATCCGGTTCTTGATCTCCAGTCCGAGCTCCGCCATGGTCTGGCCGAACTCCGGCAGGATGAAGACCGGATCATACCCGAAGCCGGAGGCGCCCCTGGGCTCGCGCGCGATGATTCCCTCGCACGCCCCCTCGGCCTCGGCCAGGTACGATCCGTCCGGCGCCGCGAGGACGACGGCCGCGCGGAAGCGGCCGGTCCGTTTCGCGTCGGGGACGGCGGCCAGCTCGCGCAGGAGCCTCTCGTTGTTCGGCCCGTCCCCGGCGGCGGGGCCGGCGTACCGCGCGGAATGGACGCCCGGGCCTCCGTTGAGGGCGTCCACTTCGATCCCGCTGTCGTCGGCGAGCGCCCAGAGGCCCGAGTGCCGGGCCACGGCGCGCGCCTTGAGGCGGGCGTTTTCGAGGTAGGTCGGCCCGGTCTCTTCGATCGCCGGGGCGTCCGGGAAGTCGAGGAGCGAGCGCAGCTTGACGGGCGTTTCCGCGAGGATCTGGAGGATCTCCGCGATCTTGCCGCGGTTCCGCGACGCGAT
This sequence comes from Planctomycetota bacterium, assembly GCA_036505255.1. GTDB lineage: Bacteria > Planctomycetota > MHYJ01 > MHYJ01 > JACPRB01 > DASRJF01. The sequence continues at coordinate 4,665 of DASXTT010000298.1, forward strand.
GACGATCTCACGACTCATAGAAGGGTCCAGAGTTCAAAGTCCAAAGCCTGTCCAAAGTCCAAGCTCCAAAGTCCCCGACATTGGACGAAGGATTTTGGATGAACTTTGGATTCAGGACTTCGGACCTCTGGTTACAGCATTCTCAGGCGTTCCACCGCTTCCTTCAGGCGGTCTTCGGTCACGGTGAGGGCCACCCGCATGAAGCCCTCAGCGGACGCCCCGAAGCCGATCCCGGGGAGCATGATCACGCCGGCCCGGTCGAGGACCCGGTCGGCGAACGCCATCGACCCGAGCCCCTTCTCGGGCACGTCGAACCAGACGTAGAAGGCCCCGCGCGGGCTGGGAACCTCCCACCCGAGGCTCCGCAGGCCGCCGACGAAGAGGTCGCGGCGGCGCCGGTACATCTCTCGGATCCCTTTCATGTCCGCCTCGCCCCGGTCGAGGACCGTGGCGACCGCTTTCTGCAGGGCCATGAACTGGCCACTGTCGCCATTCGCCTTGAAGCCCCGGAGGGCCTCGACGATCGACGGATTCCCCGCGACCCAGGCGATGCGCCAGCCGGCCATGGAGAACGTCTTGGTCATCGAGTGGACGGCGACCCCGACCTCCTTCGCGCCGGGCGCTTCGAGGAACGACGGCGGCGCCTCCTCGTAGTAGAGCTCCGCGTACGCCTCGTCGCTGATCACGATCGTCCCATGCTTCCGCGCGAACTCCACGCACTTTTTGTAGAACTCGCGCGTGGCGGTCGCGCCCGTGGGATTGTTCGGGTAGTTGACGTACATGATTTTCGCCCGGTCCGCGACATCCTTCGGGATCGCGTCGAGGTCGGGCAGAAAGCCGTTCGACTTCCGCAGGGGCATCACGAAGGGCTCGCACAAGGCGAAGATCGTCCCGGACCGGTACGGCGGATAGCCGGGTTCCGGGACGAGGACGACGTCGCCGGGGTTCGTGAGGGCCATCGGGGCGTGAGCGATGAGCTCCTTCGAACCGACGCCGAGGCAGACCTCGCCGGGCTCGAGCGCCACGTTGTAGCGCCGCTTGAACCAGCGGCACACCGCTGAGCGGAACTCCTCGGTCCCCTGCGAAGAGGAGTACTGGTGGATGCCGGGCTCGTGGAGGACTTCGACGAGGCGGTCGGTGAGGAGCCGGGGCGGCGGCTGGTCCGGGTCGCCGATCCCGAGGTTGATGACGTCCTTCCCCGCCTTCTCGAGGGCGGCGCGCTTGCGCTCGAACTCGGCAAACAAATAGGGAGGCAACCGGCGCAAACGATCCGAGGGAGGATAGTTGGCCATTGGATGCTCCCGGCTTCCCGCTCCCCGCTTCCGGCAGGCGGCAGGAAGCCGGAGGCCGGCCGCTACCTCTTCGAGTACTGGACGCCCCGGCGCGCGCCGCGGAGGCCGTACTTCTTGCGCTCCTTCATGCGCGGATCGCGGGTCAGCAGGCGCTCCTGGCGGAGCTTGGGCTCCAGGGTCGGGTCGGCCTTCATCAGGGCGCGGGCGATGCCGAGGCGGACGGCGCCGGACTGGCCGGAGAGCCCGCCGCCGTGGCACGTGACGAAGAAGTCGAAGCGCCCGGTGGCCCGGCTCTGGTAGATGGGTTCCACGGCGTGGTTGCGGTCCTGTTCCGTCAGGAAGTACTTGTCGAGGGGCCGGCGATTGATCGTGATGAGCCCGGTGCCCGCCGCGATCCGGACGCGCGCGATGGCGGTCTTGCGGCGGCCGGTGCCCCAGAGGTAGCTCTTCGGTTCAGCCATTTTCTCAGCTTTCCGCTTTCAGCGCTCAGCCTTCAGCCCCGAGCCGTCCCGCTGACCGCTGTGCACGTCCACAATATCGTTCCCGCGCAGAGCTCTCTGCGCCTTACTTGATCTTGAGCGGCTGCGGATTCTGCGCCGCGTGCGGATGGTCCGCGCCCGCGTACACCTTCAGCTTGAAGATCTGGCGCCGGCCCAGCGTGCCTCGGGGAAGCATGTCCTCCACGGCGTGGCGGACGACCTCCTGCGGGGCCTTCGCGAGGCGGGTCCGGAGGGGCGTCTCCTTCTGGCCGCTCGGATAGCGCGAGAAGGTCTTGTAGACTTTCTGGTCCATCTTGCGGCCCGTGACCTTGATTTTCGAGGCGTTCAGGACCACGACGAAGTCGCCGGTGTCGAGGAAAGGCGTGTAGGTGGGCTTGTGCTTGCCCATGAGCACCATGGCGAGGCGCGTGGCGAGGCGGCCGAGGATCTGGTCGGTCGCGTCGACGACGTACCAGGAGTGCTGCTGCGTCTTGGCGCTCGCGACGTACGAAATCTGCTTCTGGCCGCGCATAAGAGAAGCGGAACTATAGCAATGACCTCCGACCAAGTCAACGGCCCGACGAGTGCCGGAGCGCTCTAGAAGGAAGTCGTGAGTCATGAGTCAGGAGTCGAGAGTCGAAGAGGGAAGTCACGAGCCGCGAGTCTTTGAACTTTGGACTTCGGACCTCGGGCTTCGTCTCAAGGTCACGCCTTCTCCGGGTGGCGGTAGGCGATGATATGGACCTTTTCCAGGGTGATCAGTCCCTCGGTGACCATCCGGTCGAGATCGGGGAGGATGGCCTGGATCCGCTCGGCCTTGTCGACGATCTCGATGACGATGGGCAAGTCCTCCGAAAGGCGCAGGATCTTCGTCGTATGGATCCGGCTGTGCGCGCCGAAGCCCTCCATGCCGCGCCAGACCGTGGCGCCCGCCATCCCCCTCTCGCGGGCCTTGCGGACGATCGCCTCGAAGAGCGGCTTCCCTTCCCAGCGGTCCTTCTCGCCGACAAAGAGGCGGAGCAGCTGGCCTTCCCCTTCGATCTTCATGCCGACCTCCTCATACACCCGCGAGGCGCGGGAGCGTCCGCCCCAGCCAGACCGCGAAGAGACCCAGGACCACGTTCCCCGCCATGTTCAGACAGGCCGCCCCGAACCGCCCCTCCCGCAGGAGCTGGAGCGTCTCGTATCCGAAGGCCGAGAACGTGGTGAAGCCGCCGATGACGCCCACGGCCGCGAAGAGCCGGGCCTGAGGGCCGAGGAGCGCGCGATCCTCGACCAGGTAGAGAATCCCGCCGATCGCCAGGCATCCCACCAGATTGACCACGAGCGTGCCGTACGGAAAGGAGTCGTTGAGATGCTTGTGGACGAGCCCGGAGAGCCCGTACCGGGCCATGGCGCCGAGGGAGCCGCCGACTCCGACGAGGAGGATCTCCACGCTGCGTCTCCTACTGGGACCGTCCGGTAGGAGTCATCAGCCGGAAGCGGCGGTTCAGGGGAGACTCCATTCCCCGCGGCACAGGCGCACGATTCTACACAACGCTCCGGGGGCGGGGAAGCGCGTCACCGACGGAGGTTCACGGCGAGATCGACCGCCAGCAGCGCCAGCCAGAAGGCCGCGAAGAGGGCGGGAACCGTCGCCCCCGAGGAGAGCGCCGCGGCGAACCACAGCGAACCGCAGGCGCCGATGACCAGGGTCGGACCGACGGAGGAGGCGCGTTCCGGCTCCGGAGGGGCGGGAATCGCGCCCGAAGGGATGGGGACCGGATTGGAGTGAAAGACGGGATCGCCCGCGGAGGCCTCGAACGTCCGCAGGACTTCCTGAGCGTCAACCCCCTCGCCGCCCCCTACTTCGGAGGTTCCTTCTTCGGGGGTTCCTTCTTTTGAGGGACCAGATCCTTCTGGCATTTCGAGCACTTCCCGGGTTTCGGAGAGACCACATCGGGGTGCGCCGGGCACGCGTACTCGGGCGGGCCGAGCACGCGGGCTTCCTTCGGCACCGCGCATTTCGGGCAGTCCCCGGCCGAGGAAGACTTGTCCCCGCACCTCGGGCAGACGAATTCGACCACCTGCGCCTGCTCGTTGTACCAGTCGAACCAGCTGTTGTACTGGCGGTCCGCCTCGACCCGCCCCGTGATCTTCATGAGCGCCCAGTGCGCCGCCTCCACGACGGACGTCTCTCCGTCCTTGAGCCGCTTGATCAGGGCCGGCACGGCGGGCCAACCATCGGGGGACCCGAACTGCCCGAGCTGGATGGCCGCGTTGAGCCGGATGAGCGCCACCTCATCCTCCAGGGCCTTCTTGAAGAGCACGTCGAGCGCCTGGGGCACCCGCATCCGGCCGAGGAGGAGGACCGCCTCGTTGCGCACGTCGGGATCGGTCTCCTCGCGGACAAGATTGGCGACCCGATCCACCAGGGAGGTGTCGGGCTTGTTCCACACGAGGAGCTTCAGCCCGAAGAGGGCGGCCATCCGGACGTACTTGTCCGGATCGGAGAGAAGCGCGGCCAGCTTTTCGATGGGCGGGTTCGGCGGCTTGAGAATGCCGATGGCGGCGGCCGCGGATCCCCGCACTTGCGGAGCGGGGTCGTCGAGCCGCGGAATGAGATGGGCCACCGACTCCGGCCGCTTCGAGAACCCGAGCGCGGAGACCGCCAGTTCCCGCCGGTCGCCGTCCGCGGACGAGCCCGCCAGCTCCACGATCTGGTCGTACCGCAGCTCCACCTCGCGCGCGATCCGCGCCTCCAGGTTGGCCTGGAGGCCCCGGTCGTTCTGGTCGAGCGCGGCGTTGTACTCGGCCCGGCGGAAGTTGAGCCAGTCGTAGAAATCGCCGACGATGGACCCGTCGGGGGTCGACGAACAGCCCACGGGCGCCAGGGCCAGCGCGAAGACGACGAGGGTGCGGTATCGCATTTCGTGTCTTGAACGACCAGGAAGAGACATGGTTGGGAGGGGATTATGACGGAAACCATGACCAAAGTCGAAATATGAAGTCATGAGTCGGGAGTCTGGAGTCGTGAGTCGAAGACCGCAGAGTCGCACGTCTTTCGTTCCGTGTCGCCGGTCCTCATCGCGACCCGTGACTGGCGACGGGTGACTCGCGACTTCTTGTCCCCGACTCTCGACTCTTGACTCGCGACTCGAGACTGGACCTTGACACCCCCCACCCCTCTCCCTATATTCTCCCCATTGCGCACGGCCGTGAGATGACCGACAAGATCATCGGCGAGGGCATCACGTTCGACGATGTCCTGCTGATCCCCCGCCGTTCGGCCGTCGTCCCCACCGAAGTCGACGTCACCACGCGCCTGACCTCCGCGATCCGGCTCAACATCCCGATCGTGTCGTCCGCCATGGACACGGTCACCGACTCGCGCCTCGCCATCGCGCTCGCGCAGGAGGGAGGCCTCGGGTTCATCCACAAGAATTTCCCCGCCGCCGACCAGGCGCGCGAGGTCGCCCGGGTCAAGCGGTACGAGGCCGGCCTCATCGCCGACCCCATCTGCCTCGGGCCCGAGGAGACCGTCGGGACCGCCCGGCGGATCATGGGCGAGCACAACATCTCCGGCATCCCCATCACGCACGGCCGCAAGCTCGTGGGGATCGTGACGAGCCGCGACCTGCGGTTTCCGGAAGGCAACGACCGCCGCCTCTCGGAAATCATGACCAAACCCCCGCTCGTCACGGCTCCCGTGGGCACCTCGGGCGAGAAGGCCCGGTCCCTCCTCGCCAAGAGCAAGGTCGAGAAGCTCCTCATCGTCGATTCCGAGATGAACCTGCGCGGCCTCGTCACCATGAAGGACCTGAACAAGGTCCAGTTTCATCCCTTCGCGACCAAGGACGACCGGGGGCGGCTGCGCGTGGGCGCGGCGGTGGGCGTCCAGGACGCCGACCGCGCGAAGCTCCTCGCCGAGGCGGGCGCCGACGTCCTCGTGGTCGACACCGCGCACGGCCACTCGCAGAACGTGCTCGACACGGTGAAGGAGATCCGCAAGCGGGTCCCGGACGTGGCCCTCGTCGCGGGCAATATCGCGACGGCCGACGCCGCGCGGGACCTCATCAAGGCGGGCGTCGACGGGCTCAAGGTCGGCATCGGCCCGGGGTCGATCTGCACCACGCGCGTCATCGCCGGGGTGGGCGTCCCGCAGATCACGGCGATCATGGAGGTCGCGCGGGTGGCGGAAGAGAAGGACGTGGCCGTGATCGCCGACGGCGGCATCCGCCACTCGGGGGACATCACCAAGGCCCTCGCGGCGGGCGCCAACTGCGTCATGATCGGCGGCCTCTTCGCGGGGGTGGCCGAGAGCCCGGGCGAGACGATCATCCACAAGGGGCGCAGCTACAAGTCGTACCGCGGCATGGGCTCGCTTGGCGCCATGGTGCAGGGAAGCAAGGACCGGTACGGCCAGCGCGAGGTCGAGGACCGCACGAAGCTCGTCCCCGAGGGCGTCGAGGGGATGGTCCCCTTCAAGGGGCCCTTGCACGACCTCGTCTACCAGCTCGTGGGGGGCGTGCGGGCGGGGATGGGCTACTGCGGCACGCAGACCATCGACGAGCTGCGCAAGGACACGCGGTTCATGCGGGTCAGCACGGCGGGATTGCGCGAGAGCCATCCCCATGACATCCTGATCACGAAGGAAGCGCCGAACTACAGCCCCGAGGGCCCCGCATGATGGCTTCGCGAACCGCCTCGAAGGCCGCCCGGCCCGGGAGGGCCCCCGCCGCCGAGTACGGCCCCGCGATCCGGATCCCGCCGCCCGGGCCGAAGGCGAAGGAGATCATCGCCCGGGACGCCGAGTTCATCACGCCGAGCTACACCCGCTCCTACCCGCTCGTCATCGAGCGCGGCGAGGGGATGTTCGTCCACGACCCGGACGGGAACCGCTTCCTCGACTTCACCGCCGGCGTCGCCGTCAACGCCCTTGGCCACGGCCACCCCGAGGTGGCGCTCGCCCTCGCGAAGCAGGCGTCGAAGTTCGTCCACATGGCGGGGACCGACTTCTACTACGAGGTGATGGCGGACTTCGCGAAAAAGATCTGCTCGCTCGCGCCGGGCGCGGGGCCGAAGCAGTGCTTCCTGACGAACTCGGGGACCGAGTCGGTCGAGGCCGCGATCAAGCTCGCGCGCTTCGCGACGCGGCGGCCGCGGCTCATCGCCTTCTTCAACGCGTTCCACGGGCGGTCGCTCGGCTCGCTCTCGCTCACCGCCTCGAAGCCGGGCCAGCGCCGCGGGTTCTCGCCGCTGCTGGCGGACGTCAGCCACGGGATCTACAACGACCTCGACTTCCTCCACAAGTACCTCTTCGGGAAGACCTGCCCGCCCGAGGACGTCGCGGCGATCTTCGTGGAGCCCATCCAGGGCGAGGGCGGCTACAACCTCGCGACGAAGGAGTTCATGGCCGGCCTCCGGAAGGCGTGCGACACGTACGGGATCCTCCTCGTGGTCGACGAGATCCAGACGGGGATGGGCCGCACGGGCAAAATGTTCGCGATCGAACATTTCGGCGTCGCGCCCGACATCCTGTGCGTCGCGAAGCCGGTCGGCGGCGGGCTCCCCCTCGGCGCGATGATCGCCCGGAAGGACCTCCACGTGTGGCCCTCCGGCGCCCACGCGAACACGTTCGGGGGCAATCCGGTCGCCTGCGCGGCGGGGCTGAAGGTGATCGAGCTCATCGAGCGGGGGGCGATGCGGAACGCGGCGAAGATGGGCGAGGTCCTGTCCCGCCGGCTCGCGGCCCTCGCCGCGAAGCACGACCACGTCTTCGAGGAGCGCGGGCTCGGCCTCATGCGGGCGATCGAGATCGTCAAGAGCAAGGCGTCGCGCGCCCCGGACCACGACCGGCGGGACGCCGTCGTGCGGGCGTGCTTCGAACGCGGCCTCCTCCTCCTCGGGTGCGGCGAGACGGCCATCCGGTTCCTGCCGGCCCTGATCGTGGAGAAAGGCCACATCGATGCCGCCTGCGACATCCTGGACAGCGTCCTTGGAACCGCCTGATCGATTCCGAAGTCCTGCGTTCAACGTCCAAGGTTTGTCCGAGGCCCGAAGTCCGAAGTCATATGCCCGCGCCGGATTCCGTCTCCGGACCTTGGACTTCGGACTTCGGACGAACGCAGGACATTGAACCTTGAACTCAGGACACACCCCCGAGGGTACCCGGGACGCCCCCCACGGCTACCGGCCCTGGCCCAGCTCCGGCCGCGACGAGCCCGCTGAACGCCCGCGCGGCGTCCTGAAGCGCCCCTCGCTCCTCGACCGGATCCGCTCGAAGAAAGCCGTGGTCGCGGTCGTGGGCCTCGGTTACGTCGGCCTTCCCCTGGCGCGGCTCTTCTCGGCGCGCGGCTTCCGCGTCCTGGGGTTCGATTCCGACCCCGCGAAGATTCGGGCGCTCAAGGCCGGCAAGTCGTACATCGCTTCCGTACCCACGCTCAACAAGCGGTTCGAACCCACGGCCCGATTCGCGCGACTGTCCGAGGCGGACGCTATCGTGATCTGCGTGCCGACGCCCCTGACGGATCGCGGCCTCCCGGATTTGACGGCGGTCCGGCGCACGGCCGACGTTGTCGCCCGGCAACTGCGGCGCGGCCGGCTCGTGGTGCTCGAGTCGACCACCTACCCGGGCACCACGCGCGAGGAGCTCCTCCCCCGCCTGCGGAAGTCAGGCGTCGACTTCCTGCTGGCGTACGCGCCGGAGCGGCAGGACCCGGGGAACCGCGAACATCCCCTGGAATCGATACCGCGGATCGTGGCCGGGATCGACGACGCGAGCCGGCGCGCGGCGGCGGCGCTCTACCGCGCCGTCGTGCCCGCCGTGGTCGAGGTCGAGACCCCCGAAATCGCGGAGGCGGCGAAGCTGCTCGAGAACATCTACCGCTGCGTCAACATCGCGCTCGTGAACGAGCTGAAGATCGCGTTCGACCGGATGGGGATCGACGTCTGGAAGGTGATCGACGCGGCATCGACGAAGCCCTTCGGGTTCCAGGCGTTCCGCCCGGGCCCGGGGCCGGGGGGCCACTGCATCCCGATCGACCCTGTCTATCTCGCCTGGAAGGCGGAGAAGGCGGGCGTATCGACGAGATTCATCCGCCTTGCCGGAGAAGTGAATGCCCTCATGCCCGTTTACGTCGTGGATCGGTTGGAATCCGCGCTGAAACGCCTCAAGGGAGCCCGGGTGCTGCTCCTGGGGATTTCGTACAAGCGGGACGTGGGAGATCCGCGCGGGTCGCCGGCCTACGCGATCGCAAAGGAGCTCGTCCGCCGAGGCGCGCGGCCCTCGTACCACGACCCGTTCTTTCCCAAGCCGCCCGCGATGCGCCATTACCGCGGCCTGCGCCTTCCGCCGGCGAAGCTGACCGAGGAGTCGCTCGCGACGTTCGATGCGGTGGTCGTCGTGACGGATCACTCGTCCTATGACTTCGCGTGGATCGCGAAGCACGCGCGCCTTGTCGTCGACACGAGACATGCGGTCCCGGACGGTGATAACGTCGTGCGTGCATGACCGGGGCGCATCACGCATTACGCATCATGGGTTACTCGAACAAGCTGGTTAATGCACCCCTGTCATGCGTCATGCGTGATGCGTCCCAAATTGCAGTAAGCTGATCCGTGCATGTCTTCCGGGAAACCTCCTCGTGACCGGGTTGTCCTGGTCACCGGCGCTTCGAGCGGCATCGGCCGCGCGACGGCGCTCGCTTTCGCCAAGGATGGCGCGCGGGTCGTGCTCGCGTCGCGCAACCGGGAGAAACTCGAAACGCTTGCGAAGGAGATCGGCGACAACGCGCTCGCCGTTCCGTGCGACGTCCGGAAGCGCGAGGAAGTGCGCGCGGCCGTCGAGGCGGGCGTCCGGAAGTTCGGCGCGCTTCACATCGCGATCGCGAACGCGGGGATGGGCATCTACCAC
>DASXTT010000299.1:0-2710 GCA_036505255.1 Planctomycetota bacterium
AGATCCCAGATCCTGAAGTTTCGAGTTTCAGGCCAGAGGGAAAAGAGGGGGAACCGGCAACTGGGGAATGATAGCCCCGCCGGCAGGACTCGACGCGGCGGACGCGAAACGCTCTAGCGCTTGAGGAGCGCCGCGCGAACCTCGCGGATGACGTCGGCGTATTTTTCCTCGAAGATCTGGCCCTTCCCGGTTTCCGGAAGCTTCGTCGTCTCCGCGGGTTTCGGGGCGTCGGCCGGCATGGGGGGCTCCGAGGGCTTCGGGGGCTCCGGCTTCGGCGGTTCGGGCTTGGCCGGCTCCGGGGGTTTCTCGGCCGCCTTCGCCGCGGCCTCCTTCTCGGCCGCTTCCTTTTCCGCCGCCGCCTTGGCGGCGGCTTCCTTTTCCGCGGCGGTTTTCGCCGCGGCTTCCTTCTCAGCGGCCGATTTCGCCGCCGCCTCTTTGTCCATCGCTTCCTTGGCGGCCGCTTCCTTGTCCGCGGCTTCCTTCGCCGCCGCTTCCTTCTCAGCGGCTTCCTTCCCGGCGGCCTCCTTCTCGGCGGCTTCCTTGTCCGCGGCCTCTTTCGCCGCCGCCTCCTTCGCCACCGTCATCTCACCCTCGAGCCGCTTGACTTCCTCCTCCTCCCGGGCGCGCTGCTCGCGGAGGGTCTTTTCCTGCCCCTCAAGATCCGCGAGGCGCGCGGTCTTGTCGTCCGAGGCGGGCTCCGACGCGAGCGCGTCCTTCCCCTTCTGGATCTCCCCGAGCTGCGCGTCGAGGTCGACGATGCGCTCCTTGGTCGCGTCAATGGCCTTCTGGGTCTGGACATTGGGGTCGGCGAGACTGCATCCGGCGACGAAGGCCAGAGCGAAGAGCGCGGCGGCGATACGGCGCATGGTCAATCCTCCAAGACGGGACCGGGCGACACTGTATCCCGGACGTCCGGCCGGGTCAAATTCTTGCGGAGTCCGATGCCCAACATCCGATATCCAAAGTCCGGGGACGCCGCAACAGTGCTTTGGCAAGGCTCCGCACGGAGTTCATGCCACACGGGAACTCGTATCGGGCCGCACCCCTTCCTCCGCGAAGGTTCGTCTGACATCGGACTTTGGACGCAGGACCCAGGACTCTAACCCGCGATTTCACGCAGCGCCCCGGCGGCCGCCGCCACGTCCGCGGCGGTGTTGAAGTACCCGAAGCTGAAGCGGACCGTCCCCTTCGGAAAGGTACCGAGGAACCGGTGCGTCCCGGGCGCGCAGTGAAGTCCCGGCCGGCACGCGATGCCGTACCGCTCGTCGAGGGCGGCGCCGACCTCCCCCGGCTCGCGGCCCTGGACCGACAGCGAGACGGGGCCGATCTGCTTCGCGGGGCTCCTGCCGCTCCAGACGGTGATCCCGGGAATGCGCCGCGCCTCCTCGGCGAATTTGAGCGCGAGGTCGCGCTCGTGGGCGCCGATCTTCGCCACGCCTTCGCGCTCGAGGAATTCCAGCCCCGCGGCGAGCCCGGCGAGTCCGTGCGCGTTCGGCGTGCCCCCCTCGAGCCGGAAGGGCATGGCTTCCGGCTGGAGCTCGCTCTCCGCGCCGAAGCCCGTGCCTCCTTCGCGGAAGGGGCGGAGCGAAATCCCGGCCCGGACGTACAACGCGCCCGTGCCCATGGGGCCCAGGCATCCCTTGTGTCCCGGGAAGGCGACGAGGTCGAGCTGCTGGGCCCTGACGTCGATCGGCACGACCCCCGCCGTCTGGGACGCGTCGAGGAGGAGGACCGCGCCGTGCCGCATCGCGGCGTCGCCCAGCGCCGCGGCGTCGTTGACCACGCCGAGGACGTTGGAGCCGTGTGTCACGGCCACCAGGCGCGTGGCGGGGGTGAGCGCTTCGCGCAGGGCGTCGACCGACAGGCTCCCGTCGGCCTCGGCGGGAAGTCGCGTGACCGAGATCGCGCCCGCCTGCTCCAGCGCCGCGAGGGGCCGGTTGATCGAGTTGTGCTCGAGGACCGACGTCACCACGTGGTCTCCCGGGCGGAGGATTCCCTTGATGGCGATGTTGAGGGCGTCCGTCGCGTTCAGGGTGAGGATGATCCGGTCGGGGGATTCCGCGTTGAGGAGCTTCGCCACCCGGGCGCGCGCCTCGCCGACTTTCGCCTCGGCCGCAACGGCCATGCGGTGGCCGCTTCGCCCGGGATTGGCCGCCGCGTTCCGTGCGAATTCGTCGAGCGCGCGGTAGACCGATTCGGGCTTCGGCCACGTCGTGGCCGCGTTGTCGAGATAGATCATGCCGGGCTCCGCCGGAATCTCCGGCGCAGCGCGAGCCCCGCCCCGCCGACCACGACGCCGATGAGGGCATATCCCGCCGCGAGTCCGGTCCACCCCGGGATCCGGACGCCGGCGTAGTCGGCCAGGTGGGCCCTGTAGAGCGACCTGAAATCGTGCAGAACGTCCATGCCGAGCGGCGACGAGGCCATGCCCGCCCAGGGACTCACGGAGAAGCAGAGGTTGATGCGCGACGGGATCGCGGCGACCTGTTTCTTCTCGATCGCGTCATCGACCGCCTGCGGCGCGAAGAAAACGGAGGCCGTGAGGAGGCACGCGGCGACCCCGGCGGCGACCTGGCCCATGGCGAGATGAATTCCCGAGGCCAGAAGCGTGAAAGCGGTGGCGAGGACGACCACGCCCAGGAGGGTCGCCAGGCCCGCGCCCGAAATCAGGCCGAGGAGAATCACGGGAGCGCAGAGGGCCGCGTGGCCG
>DASXTT010000300.1:0-2912 GCA_036505255.1 Planctomycetota bacterium
AGACGTCGAGCCGCAACAGGTAGCTCATGCCGGCCTCAGATCCAGGTTGCCCCACGCGTCGACCCGGCCCGCCCATCCGTCCTTGATGAACGTCGTCGCGTTGTCCTCCATCACGACTGACGGACCCCGGAGCCTGTCGCCCGCGCGCACGCCTTCACGGGAAATCGTCCCCGCGGGCCAGCGCCTTCCCCCTCGCGGGAGCCGCTCGAACCGAGGCTTGAGTCTCGCCACCACGCGCCGGACGGAGACGCTCACGACCTCCACCGGGGCCGACCGCGCGTACCCGTGCCGCCGGGCATGGAGCCGGGCGAAGTCGCGCTCCACGTGCGGCCCCCACGGCGTTCGGATCTCCCACGACTGGCCCGCGTAGCGCAAGTCGGCGAACCGTTCCCCCTTGAGCCCGGTGTCCTTGAACGCCCGTTCGATTTTCGAACGCTCGTTCGAAAAACAGAGCGCCGAGGCGGAGCGCTCCTCGATTTCGTCGGTCAGCGTCATTCCGAGAGCGGATAGAAGCCCCGGCCAGCGCGGCACGAGCACGCGGACCATCGACAGCCGCTCGGCGAGGTCGCACGCGTGGAGGGGTCCCGCGCCTCCGAAGGGAATCAAGACGAAGCGGGCCGGGTCGTGGCCCCGCTCGACGCTCACCGCCCGGACGGCGCGCTCGAGGTTCGCGCCCGCCACGTCCAGGATCGAGCGTGCGACCGCCACGACCTCCTTTCCGAGCCGCCCGACCGCGCGCCGCGCGGCGCCGACGTCGAGCCGCATCCGGCCCCCGAAGAACAGCGCGGGATCGATCCGGCCCAGGACGACGTGGGCGTCCGTGACGGTCGGCTCCCGCCCGCCGCGGCCGTAGCACGCGGGACCAGGCTCGGCGCCGGCGCTTTCCGGGCCGACACGGAGGGCGCCGCCGGGATCGATCCGTGCGATCGAGCCCCCACCTGCCCCGGCGGTGTGGAGGTCGAGGATCGGCACCCGGATAGGGAAGCCACCGATGGAACCTTCCTTGGTGATGTCGATGCCGCCGTCGTAGAGCGAAACGTCGGTGGAGGTGCCGCCCATGTCGAAGGCGATCGCGCGGGGAATGGCGAGCCGGCGGCACAGGTGGGCGACCGCCACGGCGCCCCCGGCGGGCCCCGAAAGGAGCGTGTGGACCGGCGCCCGCGCCGCTTTTTTCGGCGTTGTCTGGCCGCCGCTCGAAACCATGATGCGCAGCTCGCGGCCCCGCGTCCGCGCCGCCAGGTTGCGCAGGTACCGCTCCATGACGGGCATGACGTAGGCGTTCAGGACTGTCGTCGCGAGCCGCTCGAATTCCCGGTACTCCGGCGCGAGTTCGGAGGAGAGGGTCAAGGGAATGCGGATGCCGCGCGCGGCGAGCCGCTCGTGGCGGGGATTCGCGTACGAGTGGAGAAAGCAGATGGCGACCGCCTCCGCTCCCTTCAGGCCGGGCATCGGATCTTTCAGCGGGCGAAGGACCGAGCCGTCCGCGGCGACCCTTTCATCGATTCCAAAGCGCCGCGAACGGGGGACAAGGGGCTCGGGCTTTACCCACTCGAAATCGTAGAGGCGGCCGCGGTTCTGGCGGCCGATCTCCAGGAGATCTTCGAATCCCTTCGTCGTGAGGAGCGCGACGCGCGCGCCGCGCCGCTCGAGGAACGCGTTCGTGGCGAGCGTGGAGCCATGGATGAGGGTCGCGGGGCCGGAGGGGAGGATCTCGCGCAGGCCCCGCGTCACGGCCCCGGCGGGGTCCTGCCGGGACGAGAGCACCTTGTGCGTGCGGACGGTCCGGCCGTCCCATAGAATGAAGTCGGTGAAGGTCCCGCCGACGTCGATCCCCACGAGTTTCATCCGCGCGGGATGATAGCAGACGCATGATAAAGATCGCAGCGTCGGCCCTCGTGGGCGCCTTCCTTCTGCCGGGGTGCGGCAGCTTCACCCACTTCCAGTCGGCGCGCTCCCTGGACGCCGGAAAGATTGCCTACGATTTGCAGGGTTCATCCATCGCGATGAACGAAGGGACCCATTTCGCGACGCGGTTCCGGGTCGGCCTGGGCAAGGGTTTCGAGGTCGGGGGCGAATCCGACCTCATCTCGCTGGTCCTGCTCGAGGGCGGCGTTGATCCCAGCGGTTTCGGCCTGATCATGGGCGACCTCAAGTACCAAGTGCTGAGGGAGCCCGTGGCGGGCGTCCAAGGGGGTGACCCGTTCTCCCTGGCCGTGGGCGCGGGCGGCGGTTCCGGGTTCCTGACCGATTTCTACTTCGGGCAGGTGACGGTCAGCCGCGCCTTCGTCCAGGTCGAGCCCTATCTGGCCTGGCGCTATCAGCGGATCCACCTCGATCTCGACCTCAACGACCCCGACGACCGGGAGGACCTGGAGGATTCGTACCTTCGGGACGTCTTCCGAGAGGCCCAAGACACGCGATTCGGGCTCCACCACATTTTCGTCGGCGTGAAGATCTGGCTGACGAAGGAGATTTATCTCATTCCCGAGGCCTCCCTGATCTTCGGCGACGCCGACGGGGTGGGCTCGGTCGGGATCTGCCTCGGTTTCCAGACGCCGTGATGTACGGCTAATCTTCGATCGCGGCTTCGGACCTCGCTTTGATGCGGTCGCGGTTCTTCTCGACGATGGGTTCTGAGGCGAAGTCCTTCAGCAGGTTCCGGTAAATCTCCCTAGCCTGACGCCGGACTTTGGGATTGCGGGAGTGCCAGTAATCATCCGCTTGGTATAGACGAAATGCCGACACACCGGCCCACCACTCATCCCATTCCGCTCCGGTTAGTCTCAAGGGCTCGCCCTTCCCACCGTGCTGGGAGCATAAGGCATCCGTCCTCTTTCCCATGCCGACCGGTATTTCGTAGACCTGCTGCACCCTGTCCTCGTCGACATACACCACCCGATTCACCTGGTAAT
>DASXTT010000301.1:0-1732 GCA_036505255.1 Planctomycetota bacterium
CTTCTGCGCCAACAATTACCTCGGGTTGTCGTCCCACCCCGAGCTGATCGCGGCGGCGCATGCGGCGCTCGACTCCCACGGCTACGGGCTGAGCTCCGTCCGGTTCATCTGCGGCACCCAGGACCTCCACAAGAGGCTCGAGACAGCCATCTCCAAATTCCTGGGGATGGACGACGCGCTCCTCTACACCTCGTGCTTCGACGCGAACGGCGGGCTCTTCGAGACGATCCTCGGGGAGGAGGACGCCGTCATCTCCGACGCCCTCAACCACGCGTCGATCATCGACGTGATCCGGCTCTGCAAGGCGGAGTGGTTCCGGTACGCCCACGCCGACATGGACCAGCTCGAGGAGTGGCTCAAGCAGACGCAGGGCCGCCGCCTGCGCCTCATCGCCACGGACGGCGTCTTCTCGATGGACGGCGACATCGCGAACCTGCCCCGCATCTGCGCCCTCGCGAAGGAGTACAACGCCCTGGTGATGGTCGACGACTCGCACGCCACGGGCTTCCTCGGGAAGACCGGGCGGGGATCGCCCGAGCATCACGGCGTCGCGGACCGGATCGACATCATCACGGGCACGCTCGGCAAGGCGCTCGGAGGCGCCGCGGGCGGGTTCACCGCCGCGCGGGGGTCGATCGTCCCGCTCCTGCGCCAGCGCTCGCGCCCCTATCTCTTCTCGAATACGCTGCCGCCGCCGGTCGCGGGCGGCGCGCTCAAGGCCCTCGAGCTCGTCGGGCGCTCGACGGAGCTGCGCGACCGGCTCGAGGCGAACACCCGCCGCTTCCGCGAGGGGATTCGCGCCCGCGGCTTCTCCCTCAAGCCGGGCGAAACGCCGATCGTCCCGATCATGCTCTTCGACGCGAAGCTCGCGCAGGAATTCGCGCGCGCCATGCTCGACGAGGGGATCTACGTCGTCGGCTTCTTTTTCCCGGTCGTGCCCAAGGACCAGGCCCGGATCCGGGTCCAGATCAGCGCGGCGCACACGACGGAGCACATCGATCGCTGCCTCGCCGCTTTCGAGAAGGTAGGAAAGCGGCTCGGAGTCGTGAAGTCTTGAGTCTTGAGTCATGAGTCGTAAGTCGGCCGAATGACTCAGGACCCGCCGACTCTGGACCCCCGACTCGCGACTCGCCGCGCGGTCTCAACCTTGCAAGGCGGGCGCGGCATCCGTATTATCTGCCGATCCCAACGGAGGCGCCCCCATGTTCCGAGCCCTTGCCTTCATCGCGGTCCTCGCCCTCTCCATGCCGGCCGCCGCCCAGGACCCGCCCGCGGGCGCCGGGGTGCGCATCCCGGTGGACGAGCTCGTGCTCGACAACGGCATGAAGGTGCTCACGGTCGAGCGGCCGGGCGTCCCCCGCGTCTTCTGCGCCCTCTACTGGAAGGTGGGCTCGGTCAACGAGCGGCCCGGCATCACGGGCCTCTCCCACTTCTTCGAGCACATGATGTTCAAGGGGACCGACGTGATCGGCACCTCCGATCCGAAGCGGGACCGCGAGCTCAACGCGCTCATCGAGGGCGTGATGGGGAAGATCCGTGAACTGAAGCTCCTCGGCCTCGAAGCCCTCCGCCAGGGGACGCCGATCTCCGAGACCGCCCGCAAGGGTGGCGCCACGATCCGCGCCGAGGACGAGGAGAAGTGGAAGGCCCTCAAGGCCGAGTACGACGCCCTCATCGAGGATCAGAAGAAGATCTCGCTGGGCGAGCACCTCTCCAAGCTCTTCCAGGCGAA
>DASXTT010000302.1:0-2596 GCA_036505255.1 Planctomycetota bacterium
ATCGGGACGAGGGCCGCCGCGCCCAGGCCCGCCTGGTCGCGCGCCGACAGGGCGGGCGCGAGAAGGAGGAAGAGCCCTCCGACCGCGAGCGCGGCGCAGAGGAGGATCGGGGCCCGCCACAGGGCGTAAGTCCGGCGTTCCCGGGCGGAAAAGGCCCGCAGCCGGGTCACCCGGGGCGCGAGGTCGGGAACCGGCGGAACGGCGCGGGAAAGACCCTCCAGCGCCCGCGCGAGGCCTTTGGCGCGCTCGACGGCCGCCCCGCACGTCGCGCAAACGCCGGCATGCTCGGCGGCGTCCGCCGCGAACGGGGGCTCGGCTCCCGAGGCGACCGCCTCGGCGTCGATCGGATCCAGGGGACGGGGGCAAAGGGTCACGACAATTCTCCAGCCAACCGTTCCTTCAATACGACTCTGGCCCGAAAGAGTTTGTTCTTGACCGTCCCCAAGGGCATGTTCTTCAAGCGGGCGATCTCTTCATAGGACAGGCCGCCAAAATGGCGCAGCGTGATCAGCTCCCGGAACTCGAGTGGCAATTCGGCGATCGCCTTCGAGATCGCCTCACCCCTCTCGACGTTTCGCAGCTCCCCGTAGGGGTCGAGGCCGAGGCTTTCGTGCTCGACGGCGGAAACTCCCGTGCGGCTTTCGGGATCGGCGATTTCGAGCGGCACCGTGCGCGGACGCCTCTTGCGGAAGTGGTCGATCGCGGCATTTCCCGCGATCCGGAAGAGCCAGGTCGAGAACTTGAACTCCGGGTTGTATCGGTCGAGCGCCTGGAAGACTTTGAGGAAGATTTCCTGAGCCAGGTCCAAGGCGTCCTCGCGGCTTCCGACCATCCGGGCGACGTGGGCGACGACGCGAGTCTGATATCTGCGGACGAGCGTGCCGAAGAGCGTTTCCTCGCCCGCGAGAACCAGGCGGACGAGCTCTGCGTCCGGGCCGAAACCATCGGGCTCCCGGCCGGAGGCTTGGGGGGCGGCCGGCTCCGTCATCGCGAGCGGCTCGGATACAATCCGGAGCCATTCTAACGAAGGCGGGCGCCGAGCCGGCCGAGGAGTGCCAGCGTGGACCAGGTCGCGGAACCCGAACTCCCCGATTCCCGGCTCACGACTTCCACCCAACCCCTGGGGATCGACTCCGCCAGTCCCTTCGACGAAATGATGTCGCGGTTCGACGTCGCGGCGCAGAAGCTGGGTCTCGATCCCGGACTCTACAAGGTCCTGCGGGAGCCGGTGCGCGAGACGAAGGTCTCGATCCCGATCGTGATGGACGACGGCTCGATCGAGGTCTTCATCGGATATCGCGTCCTCCACAACATCGCCCGAGGCCCGGGCAAGGGCGGCATCCGCTTCGACAAGAACGTTTCGCTCGACGAGGTCCGGGCGCTCGCGGCGTGGATGACCTGGAAGTGTGCGGTCGTCAACATCCCCTTCGGCGGCGCCAAGGGGGGCGTGATCTGCGACCCCGCGACCCTCTCACGGGGGGAGCTCGAGCGGATCACCCGGCGCTACACCGCGGAGATCATGGACCTGATCGGTCCCGAGAAGGACGTGCCCGCCCCCGACATGGGCACGAATCCCCAGACGATGGCGTGGGTCATGGACACGTACTCGATGCACGCACGGCACACGGTCACGTCGGTCGTCACCGGCAAGCCGCTGACTCTGGGCGGCTCGCGCGGGCGGGTCGAGGCGACGGGGCGGGGGCTCATGCTCATCGCGCGGGAGGCGGCGCCCTTGAAAGGGCTAAAGCTCGCCGGCAGCCGAGTCGTCGTTCAGGGATTCGGCAACGTCGGCTCGATCGCGGCGCGGATGTGCCACGAGGCGGGCGCGCGCGTGCTCGCCGTCTCCGACATCAACGGGGGAATCTTCAACGCGCGCGGTCTCGACGTCACCGCGCTCGTGGGCCACTACGAGAAGCACCGGTCGTTCGAGGGCTTCCCGGGAATGGAGCGAGTCGGCAATGCGGAGCTTCTCGAGCTCGACTGCGACATCCTGATCCCGGCCGCCAACGAGAACCAGATCCGTGGCCGCAACGCTCCGAACATCAAGGCGAAGATCATCGTCGAGGGCGCCAACGGACCGACCACGCAGCGCGCCGACGAGATCCTGAACCAGAAGGGCGTGCTGGTCGTCCCGGACATCCTCGCGAACGCGGGCGGCGTGACCGTGTCCTACTTCGAGTGGGTCCAGGACCGCGCCGGCTTCTTCTGGCGCGAGCAGGAGGTCAACGAGCGGCTCGAGGACATCATGGTGCAGTCGTTCCGGGACGTGGCGACGATGGCGGAGAAGTACGGCGTCAGCCACCGAATCGCCGCCTACATGCTGGGAATCTCCCGCGTCGCGCACGACACGATGGTGCGCGGGCTGTACGCGTAGGGAGGTTCAGTCCTCGGTCTCCAGTCCCAGGTCGGAGAGACGGACGCGGCCCAGGATGCGGACGGTTTTCTCGGCGCGGGAATGACCCGCAACGATCTCGACCTCCCGGGTGGAAAGGCTCTCGCGCAATAGCTTCACGAGCGCGCGGTTGGCCTTGCCGCCCTCGGCTGGAGCCGCGATGCGGACCTTCAGCCGGTTGCCGAGCAATCCGACGATTTCGGA